>PMUE01000203.1 GCA_003167055.1 Vulcanimicrobiota bacterium
TTGAAGACCACGCCGGTCTAGCGCAGGCTGCCGCGCACGGTGACGTCCTACCCGTCATGATCGTCGATCGAGGGCTCGAAGCGCGGCTGGCACGATCGCCTCGCCGTGCCGCGTTCTTTTGCGCCGCCGTCGCCGCATTGGACGGACTCTTGCGCGAGCGCGGCACGCGGCTGGTCGTGCGGCGCGGCGCGGCCGGCGCAATCCTCAAGAGTATCGCGCGCGCGTGCGGCGCGAATGGCGTAGCGTGGAGCATGAGCTACGACGGCGCCGGTGCCTCGAGCGACGCGCGTGTACAGTCGGAACTCGAAGAAGCGGGTCTGCGCGCACGGATCGTTCACGATGCTCCGGCGATTCCGCCGGAGGAAACTTCTGCCGCGCGTCCGAGCGGCGGCGACGGGTATCGCGCCTTCGCTCCGTACTTTGACGTGTGGCGTACGCTCCGTCCGGGATCGTACGACGCTCCGCTGCTCGTGCATTTCGCCGCAAGCGAATTGCAGAGTGAGCCGCTGCCGATCCCAAACGAATTTGGCGCGAGCGGACGCACAGTCGAAGCCGGGCCCGCCGTTGCAGCCGCGACGCTCGAACACTTCTTGAGCGGCGCCGCGGTGCAATATGCGGTGGCCATGAACGTGCCGAGCGACGATCAAACCTCGCATTTGGCGGCGCATCTCTCGTTCGGGACGATCGCGGCGCGCACGGTGCTGCGTGCGGTGCTGACGCGATGCGAAGACCCTTTCTTACTGAGCGAGGAGCGACTCTCGCTGCGGCTCTTTCTACGCTCGCTCGCGATGCGCGATTTCTTTTTGCAGTTGGGGTTCTTTTACGGGCCGTTCGATGACGAAGCGCTGCAAGTCAAGATGCGCGGCTTCCCGTTCGCGCGCTCGAATGCGGCGCTGGATCGCTGGCGTGGCGGCAAGACCGGCTTTCCGCTGGTCGATGCGGGCGTACGCCAACTTCATGAAACCGGCTGGATGCATCCGCACGTCCGCTCCGTCGTGGCATCATTTCTCTGTTTCGATCTCGGCGTTGATTGGCGCGTCGGACGCGACGAATGGGAGCGCTGGCTGATCGAAGACGATCCGGTGCTCGCTAGCGGTAATTGGCAGTGGATCGCCGGCGTCGGTGCCGATATGGCGCAATTCCCGCGCATCTACAATCCCGAAAAACAGCGACGCCGCTTCGATCCGAGCGGCGCCTATGTCAAACGATGGGTTCCTGAGCTTGCGCAAGTACCGATGAGTGCGTGGGTGAGCGGTCGACGCGATGAAGCGCAGCCCATGTTGCCGCTCTTTGCACGCGATGCCTATCCATTGCCGGCGGTCGACCACGGACGCGAAGCCCGCGCCTTCCTCGAAAAATATAAGGAATACGTGGCTAGGAGAGTTTGATTTAAGCGGGCATTCTTTCGTCGAGCCAGTCGCTAATGACCGGTACGCGAACGGGGTCGCCGTGCCACGCCTTGATCCCGAAGAACGTCGCCGCCACTAAGAAAATCGGCAGCATCATCAGCAGTACGACGCTTGACGACCAGCCCAACACCGGGATGTAACTGGTGAGTTCGAGCAGGCCCCAAAACGCCGCGAAACCCACGTTAAAACCCAGTGCTTGCAGTGCTTGGCGTTTGATGTACGGGGATTTCTTCGAATCGAGCAGCGCGAGCAACGCGAGCGGCCAGAGCGGGTAACCCAATGCGACCAACGCACGCGTTTCGACCGGGTCGTTCGAGATCGTGGTGACGTGCGCGGACGGCGAGGTCTGCGGCGGCGCACTCGGCCGCGGCGGGACCTGCCCGTAGATCTGTTTGCGCTCGCCGACCGTCGCCTCGATTTTCTGACCGAGACGGCAACTCGGGCAGCTGCCCTGCTCGTCACGACAGGTCGCGCAGATCGCCTTTCCGCAATGCGCGCACGGCGCCATCGACGGAACGTTTGAGTGAAAATAGCAGTCCATAATCGTTGCTCTCGCTCCAATCCTACACCCACGTCTACCGCCGTGCACGGGTGCAGGTTTCACCCGCGGCGGGCGGCAAGACCGGGGCCGATGGTTCAATCCACGGTCGCGCGTTTGGCGCGCGAGGCGCGTCCCTACTATCCCCGGTTGCTCGTGGCGGTTGGTCTGGGCGCGGTCAACAGTCTGCTCGTGCTGGTCGCGCCGTGGGCGCTGGGCACCATTTTCAATCGCGTCATCGTTCCGGCCACCACGCACACCGGTACCCCGGCCCTGGGCGCGCTGTACTTCGCCTTGGCCGCGACCTACGCGTCGCTCGTCCTCTCGAACTTCGCGACCTACGGCACGAGCTACATCACCACGTGGTGCGGGCAACGCTTCCTTGCCCGGCTGCGTCAGGGGCTCTACGACCGGCTGCTGCGCTTGCCGCTCGAGAGCTTCGATCGTTGGCGACCGGGCGAACTGATCGCGCGTTTCAATAGCGATCTCCAAGTCATGAGCGACGCCGTCAGCGTCTCGCTGCCGCAGTTGATCAACGCATTGCTCACCTTCTTGAGCTCGCTCATTGCCTTGATCGTCATCGACTGGCTGCTCACGCTGGTACTTATCGTCATCGCGCCGCTGATGTCGATTGCGGTCTCACGTTTCCAAAAGCTCATTACGACCAGTATGACGCGCTCGCAGTCGCGGATCGCCAACCTGTCTTCGACTTTGACCGAGATCTTGCAGGCGCAGCGAATCGTGAAAGCGTTTGGGCGCGAGGAATTCGAATCGAAGCGCTTTCGTCATCGCAACGAAGATTATTTCGGCGCGTTCATGAAGCTCAACCAATTCGTGTACATGCAGCCGGTGGTGATCTCGTCGATCCTTGCCCTCGGCGTCATCGCAATCATCTGGCTCTCCGCCCGCGAAGTGCTAATCGGCCGGCTCAACAGCGGCTTACTCCTAAACTACTGGTTGCTCGTCGTCAATCTCGTCAATCCGATGAATCGCATGGCGGCATTTGTTGGCGACTTGAGCAAAGCGCTCGTCTCGACCGGCCGTGCCTACGAGTTACTCGATCTTCCGGCGGAAGAAGAAGCCGGCGATCCCTTGCCGATGCCGCGGGTCGCGGGCGAGATCGACTTCGACGACGTCTGGTTTTCGTACGATGCCGGCGAAACGCCGGCGCTCGCTGACGTCAACGCGACGATCGGCGCCGGGGAAATCATTGCGCTGGTGGGACCGTCGGGTGCGGGTAAGACCACACTGGTCAACATGATTCCGCGGTTTTATCGTCCCCAGCGCGGGCGCGTGCTTATCGACGGGATCGATATTGCGCGCGTGCGTCTCGCCGATTTGCGCGCGCAAATCGCCATCGTGCCGCAAGATCCACAGTTGTTCCGAGCGTCGGTCGCGGAGAATATCCGCTACGGCCGGCTCGATGCGAGCGACGACGAGGTGCATCGCGCCGCAATCGAGGCCAACGCCGATGAGTTCATCCAAACGCTGCCGCAGGGTTACGACACCGAAGTCGGCGAACGCGGCGTGCGTCTTTCGGGCGGCCAGCGTCAGCGCATCGCGATTGCCCGAGCCATCGTCCGCGATCCGCGCATCCTGATCTTGGACGAGGCGACCAGCGCCCTCGATCGCCATTCCGAGGCGTTGATCGAAGCGGCGCTCGATCGCTTGCTGCCGGGCAGAACGACTGTGATCATTGCCCACCGGCTCTCGACCATCCGCCGCGCGAGTACCATCCTTTATATCGAAGGCGGACGCGTGCTCGAGACCGGTTCGCACGACGTACTCCTGGCGCAAGGCGGCGCCTACGCCCGATTGCACGCCGCGCAATTCACGGCATAGCTGCATCCGGCTGCGCCGGACGCTGGCGTTCGGCCCCTTGGGCCGATCCGCGGGGTTCAGACGTCGCTAAGCGTTGCCGATAAGTGAGTAGATGGCTGATTTCAGCGTTCTTCCGCTTGGGCAAACCGTGCAGCTTCTCGGCGAAGCCTCCAAAGGCGCGCACCTCGAGCACGACCAGATCGCAAATAACATTGCGAACGTCAACACGCCGCAGTTTCGCAGCTCGTACGTCGATTTCCGATCGGCGCTCCAGGATAGCCTGGGCGATCCGCCCGATCCCGACCAGCTCGCGATGGCTACCGATGACGACCGGCAATTTGCAATCGGCGACGGAACCCCGCCGGTACCGTACGACCCGCAACCGCAGGTTGATACGACGACGCAGATGCGCGCCGACGGCTCGAACGTCGACATCGATCAGCAGATGGCGCAGCTCTCGGAAAACACCGGCTACCAGCAGACGGTAGGCCAACTCTTGCAAGAGCAGTACAAATTTATTCGCGAAGCCTCGACGGAGCAGCCGACCTAATGGGTTATTATGATTCAGTCGAGATCAGTGCGTCGGGCCTTTCGGCGGAGCGGCTGGCGATGGACGTCATCGCCAACAACATCGCCAACGCCAACACGACGCGGACGCCGCAGGGCGGCGCCTTCAAGCGCCAACTGGTGATCTTTGCGCAAAAGCCGGCGGCCCCCAATGGTTCCGACCAGGTCGGATCCGAGGCCTCCGATGACCCGTTCGCGCCGCCAAACCCGTTCGATCCGTCCTCTTCGGAGCCGGCCAACGTCGAAGGCGTGCAGGTCAGCGGCATCACCGACGACCAGACCCCGGACCGCCTCGTTTTCGAGCCCAACAACCCCGAGGCCGATGCTCGCGGGTACGTACATTATCCCAACGTCGAGATCGTCAAAGAGATGGTCGACCTGATGGCCGCCTCGCGTGCCTATCAGGCCAACGTCGCGGCGATCACCGCCTCGCAGAACATGGGCGCATCCGACATTTCGATCCTGAGGAGCTAGACACAACCTAATGGATATTGGCAGCTACGGCGACGCGATAGGCAAAGTCGCCCCAGGGTCCTTCGTCCCGGATATGAGTCCCCAAGGGCCTGCGGCCGAGCCGTTGCCGGACAATTCCGGCGTCGCCGGCGCCGGGGGTGTCAACTTCAAAGACACCCTGGCCGGGATGCTCGAGCACGTCAACGACCAGATGAACGACGCGCAGCAGAAGTCGACCGACTACGCCCTGGGCAAGACCAACGATCTCGAGGCCACGGTCAAGTCGGTCGAAGAAGGCGGCCTGGCCATGTCGATGACCATGTCAGTGAGGAATAAGATCCTCACCGCCTACACCGAAATCTCCCAAATGCAATTTTAAGGGCCGGTCCGAGACGCGAGGCGTTGAGCGAGGGCTTTGCGGAAGCAAGGCCCTTAAATTTTGCCCCAGCCGTGCCGACACTCTAAGGGAGTACCAGTGGATTGCTGGTGCTTGCGGCCTGGACTACCTCGCACGAAGGGTGGAAGGCCGGAGCGAGACCTGATTGATTGATGGTCTTGCGTACAACCGGGAAACCGGAACCCGTTCGTGCGGAGGTTTTTTCTTTTGGTACGTGGCCTCTACACGTCTGCGAGCGGCGCGCTCGTAGCGGAGAGCATGGCCGATAACGTTGCGAATAATCTCGCGAACGTGGATACGAGCGGTTTCAAACAGACGCTGCTCCAGATCCAATCGGCACCCTCGCTCGACATTTCCCGGATTCAGACGGATCCGGGCAAAACCGTTGGCAATCCGCTTGCGGGTGTTCCGGTACACCAAGAGGTCGGTTTACTTGGAACCGGCGCGCTGGTGTACGACACGCCGACGAGTTACACCCAAGGCTCGCTGCAGCAGACCAGCAATCCGCTCGACGTTGCCATAACCAATACGCCGAACGCGTTTTTCACGATCCAAACGCCGAACGGTGTGCGCTACACGCGCGACGGCGAGTTCGCCGAAGACGGTCAAGGGTTCTTGCAGACGCGCGACGGTAACGCCGTTCTCAACACGCAGGGTCAGCCGATTCAGCTTTCGCCGTCGAGCGGTCCGGTAACGATTCAAGCGGACGGCACGATCGTGCAAAACGGCGGTCCCAATAACGCGCAGAGCTCACAGGTCGTCGGGCAACTGCAGATCACGCAATTCAACAGTCTGTTGAATCTGCGTCCCGAAGGCATCAACAACTACGCGATCAGCGGCAACGCGGGACCGACGCCGACGACGACTGCGACCGTACAGCAAGGCTCGATCGAAACCAGCAACGCTAACGTGGTGAAATCGATGGTCGATCTCATTACTGCCGAGCGCTGGTTCGACGCCAACGAAAAATCGATCAAGACCCAAGACGATGCTACCAACACGGCGATCTCGGTAGTCGCCAAGACGCAAGCCTAGGCCAGGAGTAACGAACCGACATGATGCGATCACTCTACACCGCTGCGAGCGGCATGGAAGCCCAGCAGTACAACATGGATACGATTTCCAACAATCTCGCGAACGTCGATACGCAGGGATTCAAGAGCAATCAGGCGCGTTTCCAAGACCTGGTCTATCAGCAAATTCAAGCGCCCGGCGCACCGGTAGGCGCGTCGATCGTGCCGGTCGGTCAGCAAGTCGGTCTGGGTGCGAAGGTCTCCGACTCGGAGAAAATCTTCACCCAAGGCTCGCTCGTGCAAACCAGCAACAATCTCGACGTGGCGATCGAAGGCGACGGGTTCTTCCAGATCACGTTGCCGGACGGCACCACCGGATACACGCGTGACGGTTCGTTCAAAGAGGATGCGAACGGCTCGGTCGTCACCGCCGAAGGGTACTTCGTGCAGCCGCAGATCACGATTCCGCAAAACGCGGTCTCGGTCTCGGTCGCACCCGACGGCACGGTAACGGCGCAAGTGCCGGGTAGCGTGCAGCCCCAGACGCTGGGACAACTGCAGCTCGCGCGCTTCGTGAACCCGGCCGGTCTCACGCCGACCGGCGACAACCTGTATCTCGAAACAGCCGCCAGCGGTCCGCCGATCGTGACCACGCCGGGCCTCAACGGCGCGGGCATCCTCGAAGACGGCTATTTGGAAAACTCCAATGTGTCGGTGGTCAACGAGATGGTCAACATGATCGTCGCGCAGCGCGCGTACGAAGCCAATTCGAAAGCCATCGGCGCGGCCGATCAAATGTTGCAGACCGCCGTGCAGATGTCGCCGTTCCAATAGGAAGCTCATTGATGAAGCACACGTTCGCCGTCGCCGCCCTCCTCGCGCTCGCATTCTTCGGATGCGCGGCGGGGCCGGCGTGCGCCGCGAACCGGCAGGTGCTTCCGGGTGCGCGGTTCGATGCGCTCGCAGCGCCGGTCAGCAAAGCCGTGCACTTAAACGGCGACGCGACGCTGGTGCAATCGTACCGGATTGCCGATCAAGTCGTGCCGGCGGGACACGTGACGCTGGTCGTGCAGACCGCGATCGTGACGCCGTCGTTCGTCAACGTGCCGGTCGAGATCGATCTCGACGGCAAATTCTTGCGCCAGATCTTCGTGGGCTATCGCGTGCAGCACTACGTGCAGACCGCGGTCGCGACGCACGACCTCGTGCCCGGCGCGGTGTTGACCGCGGCCGATTTGACGATGGCACGGATGGTCTTCACCGGGCAGCGTGCCAACGGCACCGTGGTGCTCGTCGGTCGCCGCGTGACCTCGGCGGTACGCGCCGGGACGGCGGTGACCATCGAGGGCACACAGGTCAATCAAATCGTCAAAGCCGGCAACACCGTGACGCTGATTGTCGACAACGATGGCGTACGCGTCGCGGCTGACGTCGTTGCTCGCACCAGCGGCGGCCTCGGCGATGAGGTCAGCGTCTACAATCCGCAGACCAACAAAACGTTGTCGGGAACCGTCGTCGGTCCGGACCGCGTCGAATTAAACCTGTCGGGAGAGACACAATGATGCGCAAACTGCTTGTCGTCTTCGTGCTGCTCGCGCTTGCTCCGATCGCTGCAACCGCGGACACGCTCTATCAAGCGGCGCCGCCGCCGGTCGCGCCCGGACATCCCCTCAGCTTGATGGACGATCATCGCGCCGCCCAAACCGGCGACTTGGTCTACGTGCAGTTCGACATCGCCGATGCGAACTCGCATACGAATAACTACTCGAGCACCAAGTCGGCGACGATCGGCGGTGGCAACGGAACCGGTATTTTCGGTGTTCCGCTGGTGCGTCTGAACAACTCGGTCTCGGGAGCAACCGCAGCGAGCGTCGCCCAAAGCGCATCGGGTGCGGACGCGTTCACGGCGACGATGATGGCGACCGTGACCGAGGTGCTGCCCAGCGGCGCGTTGCAGATCTCGGGCGATCAAGGCATGACGATCAACGGCCGGCAGCAGACGCTGCACATCACCGGAACGATCCGCCCGCAAGATATCGACAACACCGATACGGTGTTGGCCTCGCGCGTTGCCAATGTCACCGGCACGTTCAAAGGCGATGATCAGAAGAACAAAGGGCTCTTGTCGAGGATACTGAGTTGGTTATTCTAGCACGTTCGCTGACCGCACTGATCCTCGCGTTCGTCTGCGCGAGTACGAGTGCATGGGCACAAACCATCTCCGGCAAGCCGGTGCACGTCAAAGATATCGCGCACGTGCAGGGCGTCACCGGCAACCAGCTCGTGGGCTACGGCATCGTCGTGGGTCTCCAAGGCACCGGCGACTCGACCTCGGTCATCTTCACCAGCCAGACGATTCAGAACATTTTGCAGTCGTTTGGTTTGACCGTCACGCAGCAAGAAGTCCGCACGCGTGACGTCGCGGCCGTCATCGTCACCGCGACGCTGCCACCCTTTGCCCACTCGGGCGACAACGTGGACGTCGTTGTTTCAGCGATGGGCGACTCGACCAGTCTGCAAGGCGGCACGCTGGTTCTCACCAACCTCAAAGCCGCCAACAACTTGGTGTACGGCACGGCGCAGGGCCCGATCTCGGTCGGTGGATTCGTCGCCGGGTTCGGCGGTTCGACGGTCAACAAGAACTTCACCGGGGCAGGCCGCATCCCCAACGGCGCCGTGATTGCGCGCGACATGATCACGCCGATCCAGAACTCGCCGTCCGGTTTCAACTACGTGCTCACGACGCCCGACTATAAGACGGCGGCCAATCTGGCCTCGTTGATCAACGGGCGATTCGGCGCGCGCACGGCCGAAGCGATGGATGCCGAGACCGTGCACGTCAGTTTGCCGCCGGGCTACGCGGGCAATCCGGTGCAATTCCTCGCCGATGCCTCCGACCTCAGTTTCAATCAAGACGAGCTGGCCAAGGTTGTGATGAACGAGCGCACCGGAACGATCGTGTTCGGCGGCGACATTCGTCTTGCGCCCTGCGCGATCGCGTCTGGCGATCTTTCGATCACGATTACCACGACCAACCAAGTCGTGCAACCCAACGCCTTCGCCGGCGGCAACACCGCCGTGCAGCGCAACACCTCGGTCAACGCGGCGGAGAAAGGGCATCAGCTCACCTTCGTTGCCGGCGCAACGACGCTCTCGTCGGTGGTGCGCGCGCTCAATGCGCTCGGGGTTTCGCCGCGCGACTTGATCGCGATCGTGCAGGCTTTGCGCACCGCAGGATCGCTCCAAGCCGATTTGGAGGTCATCTAGTGTCTCCGATCGATCCGACCGGCAGCAATCCGCAAACGCCCGGCGTCAAGCCGGAAACGCCGCTCACGCCCGCGCAAAAACAGGCGCTGGCGAAGCTGCACGACGCGGCCACGCAGTTCGAAGGTGTCTTCACCGAGATGCTCATGAACGCGATGCAGGACACCGTGCCGCAGCAGACGCTGTTCGGTGGCGACAACTCAGCGGAGCAAACCTGGCAGAGCATGCTCAACGACGAGCGTTCCCAGGAGATGGCCAAAAACGGTTCATTCGGACTCGCGCAACAGTTGGAAAGCCAGTTCCGTAATCAAGTGCTCGGCGATGCAAGCGCCGAGTCAAAAGTCGACGTTGACCGGAGGATCGATCCGTGAGCGACTCGTGGGAAGCTTTTGCTGCAGGGCTGCTCGATGAATCGGTGCTGCTCAAACGCACGCACGAAGCCGCGCTGTTGTTGACCAAGGCCCTGGTCAAGAGCGACGCAACCGAGATTCTCGAGTCCGAGCGCGCGCTCGACTCGGCGCGCCGCGCGTATCACTCGGCCTCGGGTAAGCGCCGCGGGATGCAAATTCGCGGATTCGGAACGATGACACTGCGCCAAGTCTGCCTGTACGCCCCGCGCCAGCTGTGGCCGACGCTCAATCAGCGGCTGGTCGAGCTGACGACGACGTCGATCGGCCTGCGCATCACCAACGGCAACAACAAAGCGTTGATTCAAAGCGGGATGCAGCGGTTGGTCAAGATTACGACGGCGCTGCAGAAAGCGGCTAGCGATACGCCGCGCACCTATAAACGTCGCGGCTTCGTGCCCCCGCCGCAGAACAGCGTGCTGGTCAGCAGCAAGGCATGAGCAGCTTCTTCCCGCAAGGCACATTCTTCGGACTCGACTTGATGTCGACGTCACTGCAATCGTTCTCCGTGGCGGAGAACGTGACCGGCGACAACATCTCTAACGTCGACACGCCCGGAGCGACGCAGCAGGACGTCGATCTCAGCGAGGCGCCGCCGGTCGTCGGTTCGCCGTTTACGTCGACGCACGTCCCCGGAACCGCCGGTGACGGCGTGATCGTGGCGCAAATTCAGCGCGTCAACGTGCAGGCGTACGACGACCTGTTCCGCGGAGCGAGCTCGTCGCAGAATTACTACTCGACCGAGCAACAGATCCTCACCAGCGTGCAGTCCCAGCTTGGCGATCCGACCGCCGGCGTCAGTACCGCGTTCAACAACTTTCAGACGGCTGTAACGCAACTGGTCAACGCCGGCGCGACGGGCAGCGCGCTCTCGGCCGCGTCGGGCGTGATCAGCTCGGCGCAATCGCTCGCGCAAGCGCTCGGGAACTCGTCGTCGGCCGTCTCGAACGCCGAAAATCAGACCGTTTCGCAGGGCGCGACGATCGTCCAAACCGTTAACGGGCTCCTCGATCAAATCGCTGCGCTCAACGGACAGATTCGGGCGTCGACGGCGGTAGGCGACAATCCCAACACGTTCGAGGATCAGCGCGACTACGACATCGATCAGCTCTCGCAATACATCTCGACGCAAACATCGGTACAGCCCGACGGGTCGGTGCTGGTCATGGTCAACGGCCAGGCCTTGGTCAATGACACGGTCGCGTATCACCTGGCGGCGCCGGTCGTCGGCACGTCGTCCGACGGATCGCAGAGCTTCAACGTCTACTTCGCGACCAATCCGCCCCAATCGCCGGCGTCGGCAAGCATTCCGCTGGGCAGCGGGCAGCTCGCAGCGCTGCAAGATCTCTACAACAACAAGTTGAGCAACTACGGGACGCAGCTCGACCAATTTGCGTCCTCGCTCGCGAACGAAGTCAACCGCGTCACCCAGTCGGGCTACGACTCGAACGGTCAGGCGGGCACCGCGCTCTTCCAGCCGATCGACGCGCAGCTGCCGATCTCGGCCGGCAATATCAAGGCCGGCATCACCAATGCCGCGCAGCTTCCGATCGTGCTGGCGAATACCGAGGCAAATAGCAGCACCACGACGGGTATTGTGCCGATGAACTCGGCGAACAATACGATCGACACGTCGCAATCGTTGATTGGTAACGGCGCGCTCGCGAACCCGGTCCCCGCGGGCGGGTTTGTCGCTGGAGCGCAACTCACGATCTCCGTCGACGGCATCAACCAAACGTTTAACTACTCGAGCAATCCCCCACCGCCGACCCCGGTGCCTGGTGTGATCTATGCCGATAACGTCGGCGACTTTGTCTCGAGCTTCAACGCGCTGCAGTCGGGTGTGACCGCCTCCTACGATTCCTCGTCGCAGGAGATCGTCTTCGCACGCGATCCCTCGAATGAAGGCCTTTCGTTGCGCGGAGCGCAGCAAGGCAATGCGCAGACCGCCGCGTTCACGATTACCGATAGTCTGTACAACGCGCTTACGCCGGGCACGTCGATTCTCGGCGCGCTCGGTGCGGGCAATATCAACAACGCGACGCAGAACGCGAGCAACGACTACGGTGAGGATGATAACGGCGTCGCCAATTCGTTGACCAGTCTCTTCCAGAGCAATGTCGGGTTCCCAGCGCTGGAAACGGTCAGCGGCCTCGGCGCGACGGCTGCCGGTGCAACGCTTACCGTAGCGTTGCCGTCGGGCGTCAACGATATCCAGGTCGGCCAGCAGCTGACGATCGACGCACAGCTCGGCGGCGGGTCTCCGCAAGAGAACGTCACCGTCAGCGCGATCAGCATCAACCCGACCACCGGTCAAGAGTCGGTGACGTTTACCGCGCAGAACGCGCACCCGGCGAACTTCACGATTACATCCGCGCAAGCGCAGACGTTCCAGCAGTACTACGGACAGCTGGTGACCCAGGTCGGGTTGGACACGCAGACAGCGTCGACCGGCACGACCACGCAGACCAATCTGGCTACCTCGATCGACCAAGAACGCCAGAGCATCGCCGGCATCAACCTCGACGAACAAACGCAAGACCTGATCAAATACCAGACCGCCTATCAGGCGGCCGCCAAGACCATCTCGACGCTCAGTCAACTGCTCGATACCGTCGTCAACGGTTTGGGCGTGGGATCCTAAGGAGAGGCAACCACCATGATGCGCATCGCCACCTCGACAGTGTACTCGAACCAGACAGCCGCGATCGAGAATCTGGAGTCGCAGTACGAGCTGCAGGGCCAAGAACTTTCAACCGGCATTTCGCTCAACGAACCGTCGGACGATCCGACGATCATCGCGCAGGACCTCTCCGTGCGCAACGACTCGGCCGTCACCACGCAAGTCGGGCAAAATCTTACCGGGCTGAACAACCTGCTCTCGACCACCGACAGCACGCTTTCGAGCCTCACCAGTGTGTTACAGAGCGCGCGCAATTTGGCGATCGAAGGCGCGAGCGATGCGATCACCCCGTCGCAACGGTCCCAGATCGGCCAGCAAGTCAATCAGTTACTTGCACAAGCGATCGGCCTGGCGAACACCCAGTACGACGGGAAGTACATCTTTTCGGGGACGGCCGCTCCGCCGGGCTCGAGCCTGGTACAGGCGGTCGGCAACCCGCCGAGTGCAGTGGCCGCCGAAAACAACATCGTGCAGCAAAACGAACAACTGCCCAACGGGCAGTTGGTGCCCACCAATGTCACGCTGCAGCAAGCCTTCAACGTCGGCGCCTCTAACGGCTCGCCGAGCGTCTTTGCGATGTTGATTCGGCTGCGCGACACCCTCGACCAGTCTCAGACCACCGACGAGAGCAGCACCGCGATCAACGTGAGCAACCACGCGGTCACGCTCGGCACGACGATCGGACAACTCGAAGCAACGGCGCCGCCGATCCTGACGATACCGCTGGCCTCGGTCGCAAACAACGGCGCGGTCGCCTTTGCGATCAGCTCGTCGCTCTCACCGAGCGGCACTACGATCATTTTGACCGTCGGGCAGAAGATGCAGAACGTCATCGCCTCGATCAACGCGGTCAGCGCGCAGACCGGCGTCGTCGCAACGTTCAACTACCAGACCCAGCGGCTTTCGCTCAACGACCTCACCAACTCGAACTTTGCCGTCACCAACGTGCCTTCGGGCCCCGCGATCGCGACGGTCGCGAACTTCACCAACGCCTTCCTTTTAGGATCGACGGGCGACGTCGTCAACAACCTCTCGACCCAGCTCGGGGACATCGACAACAACCTCACCCAGGCGCTCACTGCCGCCGGCTCGATCGGAGCCACGGTTCAGACGGTGGCCTCGCTCTCCGCAATGGAATCTTCACGCGGAACCAGCGATACCCAGGTGCAATCGAGCTTGGAAGATACCGATATTGCTAAGGTAACCAGCCAGTTCAGCTTGAGCCAGACCGCCCTGCAGGCGGCCTACCAAACGACGACGCGGTTGGAGCAGGAAGACCTCTTTAGTTACTTAGGGAACGGAAGCTAAGTGAGCTTGAATACCGGAGCCATAATGGAAGAAGAACAGCTGACCATCGATCTACCGAAGTTTGGCCCTTGTACGTTTACGGCCAGCGAGGTCCTCGAATTCCCGTGGGGACTCCCCGGGTTCGCGACCTTGCATCGCTGGCTTCCGCTCAATCTGGACAGCCATCCGACCTTCGTCTGGCTCCAAAGCCTCGACGACCCAGCGGTGGCATTGCCGGCCGTGGATCCGTGGATGGTCTTCGAAAACTACGATCCTAAGCTGCCTGCCTATGCTTTCACCTCGCTCGAAATCCGCGAGGCTACGGACTTTGCGACGCTCTGCGTCATCGTCGTCACCCCGAACGCCGAGGAGATGACCATCAACTTGATGGCGCCGATCATCGTGAACCTGCGCACGCATAAAGGCCGCCAGATCATGCTCGACGGCTCGAACTATTCACCGCGCGAGCCCATGCCGCGAAAGATGCCCGCGAGCAGTAAGAGCGCATAACCCTGCCGAAGGTCCCACCTTAATCGCCAAGGAGGGCCTTTCGATGCTGGTTCTGAGTAGAAAAATCAATCAGTCGATTATGATTGGTGACGATGTCCGCATTGTGATCGTCGCCGTCGATCGCGACCAGGTGAAGCTGGGCATCGAAGCCGCCCGCGCCGTGCCGGTCCACCGCTCCGAGGTCTACGAAGAGATCCGGCGGGCCAATCAGGAGGCGCTCGGAGCCGCCCCGGCCGCCACCGGCAAGCCCGAGAAGGCCACGCTCCGCCCCCGCCCCAAGCCGCCGCGCTAAAGTCTCGTAGCGGAGGCGCTAAAGTCCCGTAAAATCGGGCCGATATGTGACGTAGGGGAGAAAGGACAATTTCCCCCATAGGCTAGCGTATCGGTGCCTCTGAGCACCACATCATGGAGGAATAATGGCTACAGGCCTGAGCATTGCCACTAACTTGCTGTCGAATGCAGTTCAGCTGAACCTCGACAACAACCAAAAGCAACTTCAAAACGTCGTCACGCAGCTCTCATCGGGCTTGCGTATTAATAGTGCCGCGGATGATCCGTCGGGTAACGCTATTGCGACGAATCTTACTTCACAGTACGAAGCGTTCAATCAAGCGTCGCAAAACGTTCAGAACGCGAATAACGCTGCGCAGGTCGCGCTCGGCGCGTTGACGCAGCAAACCGACATCCTGCAACGTATCCGCACGCTTGCGGTCGAAGCGGCGTCGGACGTCAACAGCACCAGCGATCGCACGAACCTCCAAGCGGAAGTCTCGCAACTTCTCCTTGAAGTCAACCGCATCGCGCAGAACACGAACTTCAACGGACAAGCGCTCCTCGACGGCAGCCATCAGGGCAACCAAGCCGGCGCGGAAGCGTACTTCACGATCTCGGCGAACGCCGCGCTGGAAGCGCAAGGCTCGCAATCGACCGGCTTCCTCATCGCGAGCGTCGCGGTCACGGCCGACAAGTTCTTCACGTCAGCGGCCACCGCAGACGAGACGATCGAAGTCCAAGTCATCGCAAACTCGACGAACCCGACCTCCGGCACCCCCGAGCTCCAGATCACGCAGTTCGCGAGCTCGACGTCGCACGCTTCGGTTTCGTTCCTCGCGCTCACGACGGTCGGTGCCGTCGGACACAACACGTTCGTCGCATCGGTTGCCGGTTTGGCGAACAACGGTATCACGCTGCACTTCAGCGTGCCGACCCTGGGCGATATCGGTCAGACCTCATATCTGAAGATCTCGCAGTACGTCGCGCCGACCAACTTTGCGACCGCGCCGGCGTTCAACTTCCAGTCGGGCGCCAACGAAGGCGACGTGATTCAGCTCGGCATCGCAGCGACCAACACGAACACGCTGCGCATCTCGAACATCAACCTCGCCGTCAGTTCGATCTCCAATCCGTCGCTTGCGGCGGAAGACGCGATCGGCCAGACCGACATTGCATTGCAGACGCTCACGACACAGCAAGCAGACCTTGGTGCCGTCGTGGTTCGTCTCGGTATCGATCAGCAAAACGACGATACTGCGGCGGTCAATCTGCAGGCCTCGGCGTCGAACATCGAAGACCTCAACGTGGGTCAAGCGACGACCGAATTCACGAAACTGCAACTACTGGTCCAAGTCGGTACCTCCGTCTTGGCGCAGTCGAACGCAAACGCGCAGTCGGTTCTCACGCTCTTCCGATAATTCGATCCAGCGGGCAACCGCACGATCGTTCCTCGAGGGCCCGCTCCGGCGGGCCCTCGTTGCATTTCTGCCGATAACCTTTACGATGCCGATTCACGTCCGAGCCAAGCAGCCTAAACCGAAGCAGGCAACCCAATCGAGCGATGCCTACGTTCCGCCGGCGTTGCCGTTGCCGCCGCCGGGGCATCCGCAAAAGCCCGCGGGCGTGAGTCTCTGTATGATCGTTCGTGACGAAGAGAAGTTCTTGCCACAAGCCCTGGCGAGCGTCAAAGACTATGTCGACGAGATCGTCATCTGCGACACCGGCTCGAAGGACCGGACAATCGAGATCGCTCGCTCATACGGCGCAACCGTGATCGAGCGCGAGTGGCGCAACGACTTTTCGTGGGCGCGCAACCAATCACTGGCGATGGCGACGAAGCGCTGGGTTCTCTTCCTAGACGCCGACGAAGAGTTGACCGAGGACTCGCGGCCCGCGCTTTTAGCGCTCAAGAACGTACCCGCGTACCACATGGCGCTGTTCACTCGCATCATCAATCGCACCGACGACTATCGCGGCTCGGGCGACGTGTCGCATCACGTGATCCGGATCTTTCCCAATGACGAGCGCATCCGTTTTTACGGGCCGATAAACGAATACCCCGCACTCGACGGAACGCGCGAGAGCATCGACGCGGTGGCGAGCGCGATTACGCTGA
Source organism: Vulcanimicrobiota bacterium (assembly GCA_003167055.1). Lineage (GTDB taxonomy): Bacteria > Vulcanimicrobiota > Vulcanimicrobiia > Vulcanimicrobiales > Vulcanimicrobiaceae > Aquilonibacter > Aquilonibacter stordalenmirensis. The sequence continues at coordinate 16,739 of PMUE01000203.1, forward strand.
TCCATCACGGCTATGTCAATACGATCGTTGCTGAGAGAAACAAGGGACAGCGCAACCTCGAAATTCTGCTCGCGGCAACGGCGAACGAACCCGATAATCCCTATCATTGGTACAACCTCGGAACGACGGCGTACCTCAACAAGGACTACGAACTCGCCTTGCGATCTCTCGAGCGGATGTACGAGCTCGTCGGAAGTGGGTCGCGCGCATTTATGCCAAACGGGCTAGCGCTCTTGGGCGACCTCTACTGCGATCATTTCAACGACCCGGTGAAGGGCGAGGCATTCGCGCGCGCATCGCTAGTGCGTAGTCCGCACTACGCGAATGCCCATATGATGCTGGGTAAAACGCTCGTCGCTCAGCAACGATACGACGAGGCGCGCGAAGCCTACACCGCCGCGATAGCGGATGCTGCGTACGCGAAGAATCAGTTCATCGTCGACGATCAGGTCTATATATGGAAAGCGCAATCGGAGATGGGGTCAAGCTACTCCCTCCAAGGCGACGACCTCACCGCGCTCGCGTGGTTCGAAAAGGGTTTGGCGAATGCGCCCACGGTTGAACCGCTGATGCTCAATCGCGCGAAGGCATACGAACGCCTGAAGCGTTACGGTGAAGCTCACGACGCCTACAAGCTTGTGGTCGATACCCACGAGAGTTCGCATGCGATGCTGCATTTCGTCAATTTCTTGTTGCGAATGAGACGCGGGCAAGAGGCAATCGAGATCGTGGAGCGCTGGTATCCGCGCCTCAAACCGGCCGAAGCCTGCGAACTCCTGGTCAGTGCGGCAGGCGTGTCGGAGCGTTACGAACTCGGCAAGGAAGAGCATTTTCTCCGCCTGGCGGTCGAGATGGATCCTGAGTCGGAAAAAGCACTGGAGCAGCTCACCCGCGTGCTTCGTGCGCGGGGCCAGGAGGGAGAGCTGGAAAGCATCCTGGAGCGGCAAGCCTTGCCGTCGACGCTGGATGAACTGAGGACGCGAGCGCGCAGTGCCCTGGACGGGCGGCGTGCCGAGGCAGCACTTGCAGCGACGGATGCGGCGCTTGCCTTGGAGCCTAAGGATTTCGACATGCTGATGACGCGGGCGGGGGCGCTCGAGCTGCTAGCCTCGACTGCAGGCGTGGAAGCCTCACTGCTGCGGGCCCGAGAAATTGAACCGCTCCGAGCATCGGTCGGGCTCTCGCTGTTCTACTTGCGACAGCAGCGTTTCGCGGACGCAGCGGCAATAGCGGACGGTGTGCTGAAGTAATAGGCCCTCGTGGATTACTCGATCATCATTCCGGTCTATAACAAGGCGGAGCTAACGCGCAATTGCTTGGCCAAACTTCCCGCGTCGTTGGCCGGTGCGGGCGAAGGCGAGGTGATCGTCATCGACAATGCGTCGACCGATCATACGCCCAAGATGCTCGCGAGTTTTCCGTGGATACGTGCGATCCGCAACGAGACCAACCTTGGCTTTGCCGGGGCGAACAATCAAGGCGCCCGCGAAGCACGCGGCCGGATCCTCGTCTTGCTGAACAACGACACGGAAGCCATCTCGGAGTGGCTCGCACCGATGATGCGGTTGCTCGAGGATTCCGACGTCGGGGCGGTCGGCGCGAAGCTGCTCTTTGCCGACCGGACGATTCAGCATGCCGGTGTGTTGGTGCGTTGGTGGCCGTTTAGCGCTTCAGGTATTTATCCGTTTCACTACCTTTTTAAGGCGCCCGAAAATACGGCCGGAGCCGACGAGCGGCGTGAAGGTCAAATCGTTACTGGGGCGTGCCTTGCGACACCGCGTGAACTCTACTTGGAGCTGGGTGGTCTCGACGAGGGCTTTTGGAACGGTTACGAAGATGTCGACTATTGTCTAAAAGTGCGCAAGCGTGGCTTGCGTGTGATTTACGAGCCGGCCGCGACGCTGTTTCATTATGAATCGAAGTCCGGGTCGCAGCGCTTCCGTCGGACACAAGCGAATTTGCAGCGCCTCGCTGAACGTTGGCGCGGCCGCGTCCCATTCGATGCCCCGCGGGTCTGGGT
>PMUE01000177.1 GCA_003167055.1 Vulcanimicrobiota bacterium
GTCGGGAATGCGCCCGACCGGCGGATTGCATCTGGGCCATCTCGTCGGCGTGCTCACGCAATGGGCGGCCTATTGCGACACGGCCGACGCGTTTTTCGAAATTGCGGATCTGCACGCGTACACTACCGGGTTCGAAGATCCGCAGGCGATTCGCGACGCGCGCAATGAGATGGTCGCCGTCTGGCTCGCGGCCGGTGTCGATCCGACCAAAGCGACGATCTATTTGCAGTCGGCGGTGCCGGAAATCATGGAACTCTACACGCTGCTCTCGATGATCACGCCGGTGTCGTGGCTCGAGCGCGTCCCGACCTACAAGGGACAGATCGAAGCGCTGGGCTCACAGATTGCGACCATCGGCTTTCTCGGCTACCCGCTGCTGCAGCTGTGCGACGTGGCGATCGTGCGCGGTGAACGCGTGCCGGTCGGCCGCGATCAAGTGGCGCATCTCGAACTGGGTCGCGAGGTGGTGCGTCGCTTCAATTATCTCTACGGCGATGGCGCGGAGATTCTGGTCGAGCCGCATCCGACGCTCACTGAATTCGCCGAAGTCCCCGGCACCGACGGGCGGAAAATGTCGAAGTCGTACGACAACGCGATCCTCATCGCCGATGACGATGCAACGACGACGAAAAAAGTGCGCTCGATGATCACCGATCCGCTCAAGGTTCGGCGTAACGATCCCGGACATCCGGAAGTATGTCCGGTGTTCGCGCTGTGGAAGTTCGTCAATCCGCTCAAGCTCGACATCATCGCCGCGGAGTGCCGCTCGGGCGCACTCGGGTGCGTCGACGACAAGACCGATTTTGCTGCGCAGCTCAACGACTATTTGCGACCGGTGCGCGAGCGGCTCGCCATGTATCGCGACGATCCCGCGCTGGTCGAACGCATCATTGCCGAAGGCACCGCGCGCACGCGCGAGATTGCCGCAGCGGTGATCGCCGACGTCAAACGCGCGATGCGCTTGACCTAAACGAGTAAGGCCCGGCGCTTACTCACGTCGGGCCTCGTTTTTGATAGGGTGCGTTTCTCTAACCCTGCAATTCTACCGCGCCGGCGCCGGGATTAAACCTGCCGGCAAACGAGTGACCCCGGCGGGCCAGTAACCGCCGGGGTCGATCGTGTAGCACGGGGACGGTTGATTGGTTACTTGACGACGTGCCAGTCGTCGATGACAAATTGTGCGCCGCTCGCGGTCACCGTGAGCGTGCCGTCGCCGAAGCAATCGACCGCAAAGGTTGCGACCTGCGAGCTGCTGCTTGCTATCGTACCGGTGATGAAGTTCGAATTCGTTGGGGATAGATTGGAATTCGTGGTGACGTTGAGCGTGTTACCGCTTGCCAGGGTGGCATTGGTCACGGTGAGACTGGTCAGTTCACCGTGCAGGTAGGTGGCCGTCACCGGGATTGAATAGGTCCCCTGCGAGGTGCCACCGGTGAGCGTATACTGCGGCGTGGCGATCGGACAGGCGGTGTTCTCCGGGCCGGTTGCGATCGAGAGCGAGCCGATTGCGCCGGTGAAAACGGTGCCACTGTGGGTCGAGGTCCAGGTCACCGATCCGTTGCTGTTGAGCGTACGCGAGCCGCCGCTCGCGACGCCGCCCTCCCATCCGAACGTCTCGTTGAGCGACGCAACACCGGTCGCGTTATAGCCGGCCGAATCGCCGCACCAGGTATTGGTGCCGCCGGTGCCGGCCTGCATGACCAACTCGTCGTCACCGACGATCGTCTTCGAGCCGGAGATGTTGGTGGCGCTAGCGGCGTCGCGCGCGAAGCCGTCGGCCACGACCGGATAGCCGTTGGCGTCGTACGAGCCGTTGATGTAATTCACGGTGCTCGTGCGCGTCGCGATCGCCGTCCCGTTGTTGATCGCGTATTCCGATTCCGTGCGATTGACGGTTTCCGACGTGCCGTTGACCGTGTACATGCGCACGACGTCACGCGCGAGCTCGGTGCACGCGGCATCGTAATAATATTGTTCCTCGGTGGAGTTGGGATCGCCGTTCTTGTCGGGTGACCAGAACTCGATGCCGTTGGTGCAGGTGCCACTCGTCAGCATGACGGTTTTGCTCATCGTGCGCTGCGCGGTCTCGGTTCCGCTGGTGGTGTCGTTGAAATCAGCCGTGCTTTTGACCGGATCACCGAGCGCATTCGTCGTATCGATAGCGGTTTGTGATTGCGTTTGGCTCGATTGCGTCGAACCGCCGCCGCCCGATGCGGGTGGCGTCGACGTGCCGCCGCCACCGCCGCACGCGGCCAGCGCAATCGTTGCAGCGAGGGCGAACAACAGGGAAGTTCGCATGGTGTGTTCCTCTTGAAATCTCGTAGATGCAGCGGTCTGGCGCATTCGAGCATACGAACTGTGCGGGGGCTCGTGCATTAGGGCGGACTGAGGAAACGATTGGAGAATTACGCCAAAAGATGAAGCAACGATTAATCATGCTGCTCTTGGCGTTTGCACTGGTTGCGGCGGTAAACAGCACGCCACCGACGATGACGCAAATCCTTGCCACGCCGCTGCTGAGCCACGCGGTCGTTGCCGGCGAGGTCTATGACCTCGATACACATCAGGTACTGTTTGCACGTAACGAGCAAACGTATATGGAAGCCGCGTCGACGACCAAGCTTCTCACCGAGGGCACGAGCCTCGCGTTGCTCGGCCCGGGCTTCCGCTGGACGACGCCGGTCTATCGCACGGGTCCGGTCGACGCGGGCGGTATCCTGCACGGCGATCTCGTTCTGGTCGCAAGCGGTGATCCAAATATCTCGCAGCGTATCCAGCCCAACGGCACGCTGGCGTTCGAGAACGAAGATCACGCCTACGCGGGCTCACCGCATACCAAAGCGGTGCCGGGTGATCCGTTGACCGTGCTGCGTCAACTGGCAGCGCAAGTGAAGGCCAGCGGCGTCAAGGCGATCGACGGCCGCGTCGCGGTCGACGCGTCGCTCTTTGCAAGCCCCGGCCCCGAAGGTGGCACCGGCACGATGGTTTCGCCGATGATCCTCAACGACAATGTCGTCGACGTCACGATCTCGCCGGGCGCCCACGCCGGCGATGCGACAAGCATCACGGTGTCGCCGCAGACGCCGTACGTGAGCTTCATCAATCATGCAACGACGGGCAGAGCCGGCGCCGAGCCGACGATTGACATGAGCAACGACGTCGCGCAACCGAACGGTTCGCACGTCGTGACAATCGACGGCGCGATTCCGGCGGGACCGACGATTCTCTGCGCCTATCTCGTGCCCAATCCGGATGTCTTTGCGCAGATGGCATTCGCAAGCGTGCTGCAGGACGCCGGGATTACGGTCACCATCCCCGCCGATGCGAAGCCGTTCGATCCGGCTTCGGCAAAGGCGAACTACACGGTCGCAAATTTGGTCGCGTCGCACACTTCGCTCCCGCTCGCGCAGGACGTGCGTATTACGCTCAAGCTCAGCGATAATCTCCATGCGGCGATGGGGCCGTATACGTGGGCCGTGCACCTCGCGCCGGCGCCGCACGACGATCCTCTCGCGCAGGGCTTCGCACTCGAGCGCAAGATGCTGCAAAACGCTGGGCTCGACGTCAACAGTGCTTCGATGACGGACGGGCTCGGCGTCTCGGCCTTCTTCACGCCGAATTTCATGGTGCACTATCTGGCCTGGGTGCGCACGCAGCCCTGGTACGACGATTTCCACAACGGGCTGCCGATCATGGGTGTCGACGGCACCCTGTTCAACATTCAAAACGACTCGCCCGCAGCGGGCAAAGTNNCTCGCCGGGTACATGACGACGCGCAGCGGGCATCACGTGGCGTTTGCGTTCTACATCAATCGCTCGTCGGGCAAAGGCAGCATCTACGACGACAAAGACGTCGCGCACGCCAACGGCCAACTGCTCGGCGCCATGGCGACAGCAGCGTGGCTATCGTTGTAGGCCCAGTACATTCGGACCATGCAGCTCGAACAGGCAGCAGTCCAGTCACGCGGAACGTGGAGTCCTCGTCGTTAAAACGTGTTGTCCTCGTCGTTAAGAGGTAAGGGTACTACCCAATACGGGAGGTACACGTATGAGTCAACGAGCTGCAAGCCTGCTGGGTCTTTCAATCGGCGCGGTTTTCTGGTTACAGGGCTGCGCTCTAATCGGCCACGGCATGGTGCCGTTGCAAGGCCTCTCTGCGAACACTGCGCCCAATTCCACTGGTCCCGTTGGGGAAACATTCAGCACTCTTTGTCATTGCGAGCTACAAACGTTTGCAGCCGAGCAAGTCCCGCCGTGGATTCCGGCTTATCACGTGCATCTCTACACGCGACTTTGGCGGACGGTGGGTGCGCCTCTGCAGCCTGCTCCTTCCTCAAGCATCTACTCGGCGTATGCGCTCTGTGGCAGCGATCATCACGAGCACCCAAAGCGTAGCCTCGCCTTGCGGTGCCACGCAGTCCGGAGGTAGGACCATACTTACGGACCTCTCAACTGGACTGACATACGGGAGTGAGGGAATTCAATAATAAAGATGCCGCTATGAAGACTGCGGTTCCACTGCTCGCCGGATTGCTTATCGTCGGAATCGGCGCCTTCTTGCTGGGTCGCGCCTCGGTGGCTGTTGAAACTCCCGCTGAAAAAGTCTCCTACGAAGTGCTTCAGGATTACAGAGAATGTTCTGCAAGAATACCGATCACGCGAAAGCGCCGGCCTGAAGCACGGACGGCAGCAGACGTGATTGCTGCACGGAATAGGGCCTTTGCTCTGATGGGCGCCGAGATCGACTGCGGGAAGGCTTCGGGCATCGGTGGACTCAGCCCAAGTGATATCATGGGGGCCAGCGGTTACGCTGCTACTGGACCCCTTACACGCAAGCTTTTCCCGGTGTCTACCCCTTGAACTTTGGCAGATACTCCCCGAGTTGGTGCAGCGCGTAGTCGATGTCGGCGAGCGAGGCCGCGTACGAGAAGCGGAGGTAGCCTTTGCCGGCCGGTCCGAAGCTCGAACCGCCGCCGCATGCAACGCCGGCTTCCTCTAAGATGAAGCTCGCGAGCTTCTTGTCGTCGGTGGTGATCTGCGAGACGTTGGGAAAGGCGTAGAACGCGCCCTCGGGCAGCGTGCAGCGTACACCGGGCAGCGCGTTGAGCCCGCCGACAAGCTTGTCGCGGCGCTGACGGAAGATATCGTTCATCTCGCGCACCGCCACATCGGGTCCAAGCAGCGCCTCGATGCCGGCCTTCTGCACGAACGAGGTGACGCAGCTAAACGTGTTGTTGTTGAATAGCGTCACGGCTTTGCACAGGTCTTCGGGCATGATCGCGTAGCCCAAACGCCAGCCGGTCATCGCATACGCCTTCGAGAAGCCGTCGACGATGATCGTGCGCTCTTGCATGCCGGGCAACGCGGCGATCGAAATGTACTCCGAATCGAAATAGAAATTGCGGCTATAGATCTCGTCGGCGATTACCAAGAAGTTGTGCTTGTTTGCGAGTTCGGCGATCCGCTCGAGGTCTGAACGCAGCAACACGCCGCCGGTGGGATTGTGCGGCGAATTGATCATCACCGCTTTGGTCTTGTCGGACACCCGCGCGGCCAGCTCTTCGAGATCCATGCGCCAGTCGCGCTCTTCGTGCAACGGAATGCGTATGGTGTTCGCTTGCAAATAGCTCGACGCCGAAGCGTACGCAGGATACGCCGGATCGAAGTAGACGAATTCATCGCCCGGATCGAGGATGGCGGAAAGAATATTCCAGATGATCGGTTTTGCGCCCGGCGAGATCGTAACGTTCGCAGCGGTGTACGGCTTCGGCATCTTGCGGAAACGCGACGCGTAGTCGGCGACAACTTCGCGCAGTTCGTGCGTACCTTGTGACGGCGTGTAATGCGTATCGTGACCCAAGAGCGAGTCAACTGCCGCACGTTTGATGTTCTCAGGCGTGTCGAAGTCGGGTTCCCCGATCTCCATGTGCACGACGCGGCGTCCCGATGCCTCGATCTCTCGCGCGCGCTGGAGAATTTGGAACGCGTTCTCGGAGCCAAGCCGCGAGAGCGCGCGCGTAACAAACGACTTTTCTGTTGCGAGCATGTGGATTATTCCCCAGGTTGCGTCCCGCTCGCGGCGAAGGTTCACCGCGTCATGCGCACCCTATCTGAAGTTTTTGCACCGGGAGCACCAACGTTACCAGAAGGGCTTCGGACGCTCGTCGTTTCGCCCGACCGCGAGTTGGAACCTGGGATGACGGTGCGCGCGACCTTCACGTTCCGCAATCAAGGCGGCGCACCGGCAACCGGCGTGCGCGTACGCTTCAACCTGCCTGACGGGCTGGTGTACCTGGTCGGCACGGGGCAGCTCGACGGCGTCAGTCTCGACGATGAGCAAGGGAACTCGCCGCTGCTCTCGCGCAGCGGCGCCCACATCGGCGACGTCGATTCGGGCGAAGAGCGCCGCATCGAAATATCGTACAGCGTCGCCGGCGCCATCGAGAACGGCACGATGATCGAGCTCCAAGCCGCGGTTGCTTCCTTTGAAGTGCCGCCGGTCGGCTCGAACATCGTCCGCCTGATTGCCCGCAGCCGCCCGCAGCTCGAAAATTCCTTAACCGGTGTCGCCATCGAGGCACGTTCCGAACCCGTACCGGGGGCGGAGGCGACGATCACCGTCCGCCTGCACAACGCCGGTGAGTCGAGCGCGCACGACGTGGTCGTGGTCGCTCCAATCCCCGAGCATACCCGCTACGTTCCCAACTCCGCGCGCATCAACGGGCGCGAAATCGAGCGCGACTTGGGTCAGCCGTTCGACCGCGTCCACGCGCCAATCGTCACCGCCGGCCTCGCGGCCAGCGCAAGCTCGACGCTGGTGTACCGCGTGCAGATCGCCTCGCCGCTTCACGACGGCACCACGATCGTGGCCCACGCCCAGGTCGCGTCACAAGAAACGGCCGCATTCGCCCTCGAGCCGGCATCGCTGGTCGTTCGCTCGACGCCCGACTTCGACGATGACCGCACCACGTTCACGATCGAGCCCGCCTACGACGTGCGGCCGGGCCAGCGCATCACGATGACGCTGGGCGCCTTCAACGCCGGATCCGCAGCCGCGGAAAACGTGACCGCCGTGCTCGAGCTGCCCGACACGCTCGTGCCGGTGCGCGGCGCGACGCTGATCGACGGACGTCCGATCAATGGGCGCACGATCAAAGAAGGCAAGAAGCGCGAGGCGCTAAGCTTCGACCTCGGCCGGGTCGATTCGGAAGAGCGCGTCGATCTGGTGTGCGAGGCGATCGTCGTCTCACCCCTTCCCGACGGTTCCACGATCGACGTTGCCGCGACGCTATCGTGGGAGCCGGCGCGCGGTGACGATTCGCAGCGCCGCTTCGAGCGCACGATTGCGATCCACTCCGAGCCCGCGCTGCCGTCGCGGCGTAATGCGATTACGCGCACGCACGGCGAGGTCGTCAAGCCCGGCGAAGAAATCGAAGCAACGATCACCGTCGCTAACGAAGGCAGTACCAGCGCGACCGACGTGGTGTTACACTTGCGGCTCGATCCGGCGTTGGATGAGATTCGCCTTACCGAAAAATCGTCGCGCGTCGCGCTCGACGGCGACACGGCTGAGATTGCCGGCATCGAACCCTACGCGCAACGAAAGTTTGTCTTGCGTGCGCGCGTGCGCACGCCGTATGCCGATCGCAGCGAGTTGCGCGTCGGCGCCAGCGTGCACACCCGCGAGCTCGGCGAAACGGCGCTCGGCGAAGCGACGTGGCGGGTCGATTCCCATCCGTCGTTCTCGCCGCAAAGCTCGCACCTGCGCATCGAAAGCGACGAGGTGCTGCGCCCGAACCAGTTGGCCGACGTGGCGGTCGCGGTCACTAACGTCGGCAGCGACATCGCGCACAACGTCCGCGTGCGCTTGTATATCTCGCCCGAAGCGCGTTTGGAAACGGTCGACGGCGCAACGCGCGAGAAATCTAAACTGGTTTTTGGTGAGATCGGCCCCGGCGCCATGGCAGAAGCACGACTGGGTTTGCGGTTGCTGCGCAGTCTCGCGAAGGAATATCCGGTCACGGTCGACGGTGTGCTCACCGCCGACGCGATGCTGCCGGTGCCGCTCGAGCGCTTGACGATAGCTACGACGGCGGAGCCGGATTTCTCGGTTGGTTCGCTGCGCAGCGAACCGATCGATGTCGTCGACGTCGGCGAAACGATCGAATGGACGCTGCACGTGCGCAACGGCGGCGACGGACCGGCGCGGCGCGTGCAGATCTACTGCGCGCAACCCGAATCGTTGATCTACGTGCCGAACTCAACGACGGTCAACGATGTACCGATTCGCGACGTCGGGGCGCTCTCAGCGCTTTCGAGCGAACGCGGCATCGTGCTCAACGACGTCGATCCAGGCGTCGAGGCGACGATCCGTTTCCGCGACGTGGTGCACAACGGCTTGCCCGCCGGCGAGGCGATCGTGCGCGTGGCAACCGTGCTTTACGACGGCGACCGGCGCGACGAGATGCCCTCAAACGAACTCAAGGTGCGCGCGACCCCGGTCTTTGCCAACGCGATTCCCGGTTTGCCGTTCGGGCTCGACGGTATGGTCGGGCCGGCGTTCGGCGGCGGTCAGCGGATGTTGACCGAAGATCGCTTCATGGAGCTGCCGCCGGCGACGCCGGTCGGCGGCAACGGCGACGTTCCCGGCGGCCGCATCGCCGCCACCGAGTATCCGGCGCTCGCTGCGGCCAGCAACGGCTCGGGCGACGTCGACAGTGCGATCGGAGGCGATCGCGTCGGCGTTTCGGTGACCTTTACCGCCGAACGTCACGCGCGTGTGCTGCGCTTCCTCGACGAGGGGGACAAGGTGAAAGCGACCATCTTCTTCCGCGGACGCGAAATGACGCGGCAAAGCTTGGGGCGCCAGATTCTGGAACGTCTGATTAAAGACGTCGACCAGCGAGGGTTGGTAGAGTTTCGGCCACGCCAGGAAGGCAATACGCTGCATTTGATCCTGGCTCCGAATAAGAAGGAAGGCGGAGCAAAAGAGAAACAGTCGGCTCCGCCGAAGCCCGTGCCACCTCCCGCGTCGCAAGGCGGCGCGCAGACAGCGTAGGCAGCTGTCAGTCGTCAGTTATCAGTCATCAGTAAAACCTTCTGATGCGATTACTCACGGACTGGTGGAGTATGTGCGCTTGTTTCAGCGCAGGCCATTGAATTAAAAGCGAGAATTGGAAACTGATTTTTATGCCTAAACTAAAAACACACAAAGGCGCTTCCAAGCGCTTCAAGAAAACCGGGACGGGAAAGGTGAAGCGGCACAGGGCATTTCTCCGCCACATCCTCACCTCGAAGGCCAAGAAGCGCAAGAAAAAGCTGGGAAGTTCGGCGCTCGTAAGTGACGCGGATCTTCACAAAGTGAAGCGGATGATCCCGTACTAAACGGGGATGGAACGACGGGCGCCTCGCCCGTCCACAGCCAAGTCTGCGAAGCGAAACGCGTCGCAGCGGCGCGTGAAGAGGTCGGGCTTCAGAAATCCCTTTGGGTAGAAGCCTCCTTACCTCCAGCCGCCGAAATAAAGACGAAATAAAAAAGGAGAACAG
>PMUE01000012.1 GCA_003167055.1 Vulcanimicrobiota bacterium
TTAATCGGCGCGCCGGCCGTCGTCGTGGTTTCGCCAACGTTGTAGCCGCTAATAAAGCCGTCGTACGTTCCGCTGGTAATCGCCGAGGGATTGAGTGTCGAGCCGCTCTGGAATGAAAATCCGGCGAAGCCCTCGGTGAGCGACGTCGGCTGCCCAGGATTCTGGTTCGCGCCGATGATGACGCCGGCCGCGTCGTATGCCGTGGGTCCCGAACCATTCTCGCCCGACTGCCCCGGAAAGACACCTGCCGAACACCCGCTATTCGTACCGGTTTGCGCTGAGCCTTGCGTCCCGTTGATGGTGTAACTCTCTCCGGTGAAATTCAATGTCGCCGAACTATTGCTCACGGAGATCGCGGCGGTGCCGCTCTGGTATGCGGCGCCGGTCGTAAGATTGCCGCCGACTTGATATTCAGGCCCTTCGATCGCTGCCACGCTGACGTTGTACGAAGCAGCCGCGCTCGGACACGGGCTGAGTTCGGTTCCGACACCCCAATCGGCGTTGGTCGCCACGGCGCCGGTCACCGGCGGCGAGCTCGTGTTCGTTGCAAAAAACGTTATCGTCGCACCCGGGAGCTCGCGCGCGTACGCCACGTAACCAACGGCCGTGTTCTCGTCGGTCGACGAGGTTACAACGAGCTTGATATCGCCGTTGGGAAGATCGGTCATTGCACCGGTAAACGATACGCCAGCAACCGGGTTTGCGACGACCACCGTATTGCCGCTGTGGTCGACGGTAACCAAACTCATCTCGCCTTCGAGATCGAACGCGACGTATTCGATCACACTGCTGGTCGAAATGCTGACGGCATTGGCTCCGGCCGCACTGATCGTAGCCGTCGTCTCGCCCCAAGCGATCGCGCTGCCGCTGGCATTCTGACCGGAATAGCCAACCACTGCAAAGAGCAGTGATCCGAACGGAACGGTCACGTTGATCGTGCAGCTGATCCCCCCGCTTACACTCGAACAGCCGGGCGCCGTCGCGCTGACGTTGGCGATAACCGGCGTGACCGCCGGATTGAGCGGCGTGCCGCTCGCACTCGTGACCGCGATGAGGACCGATTGCGTGGCCGCCGGAAGTTGATAGCGGTGGCGCGCGCTCGTCGATGCCGCGCTCGGCACGAAGACGTTAAGCGCGGCGGAACCCGAGCCTCGCGAAGCACCGGCGGCCGGCGCACCGGGTGTCCCGGCCCCGCCGCATGCGGTCAGCGTGAACGCGGCGCTCAAAAGCGCGGCATGAAGGCGAGAAAATCGAACCATGAAGCCCTCCAGAAAGAAGGCGAGCGGTTACCTGGGTCATCTTTCTCTTCCCCGAGAGAATCGGCCTCCGTTTACGGGGTGGTTTCGTTCCCCGCAATCGTGTCGCCGGTGCTGGCGGGATTCACGAAGATCGGACCGGTCGCGTTGGGCAGACTCAAGCCGATCGCGTTGAGTCCGATGAGATTTCCGATGACGGAAATGTTGCTCGTGCCGGCATCAAGCGTCACGCCGTAACCACCGTTGCCGCTGATGAGGTTTCTGGTGGGCTGACTTTCGCTTGTGCTGACGCCGCCGATGAGGTTATTCGTAGCCGATCCGCCGACGTAGATCCCGCCCAGCTGATTAGCGAGTGCCCCCGCGCCGAAGACGTCCGTGCCGACGAAGCTGTTGAAGATCTGATTCGCATAGGCTTGGCCGGTGATCGCTACGCCGTAGCCTTTGTTGCCTGAGAACGTGTTCTGCGGAATGACCGAGATGTTGTATCCGCCGACGACGTTGTTATTCGCGGTTCCGTCGATGAGAACGCCGTCATTGCCGTTAGGCATAGTGCCATTGCCGATCGTATTGAGACCGATGATGTTGGGATCCACCGTCACACCCGACGCGCTCCCGCCGATTTCGAGCCCGTTGTTGGCGTTCCCCGAGAGCACGTTGGTGCGCACCAACTGATTGCCTCCGGTCGCTGTGATGAGCACGCCGTCGTTGCCATTTGGAACCGCGGTCTTGAACGCGAGCAAGCCGCCAAAGGTGTTGAAGGTCGTGAAGCCGCTCGCGGTGCCGGTGACCTCGATGCCGTTCTTCCGATTGCCCGCAGCGACGTTGCCGAGCGGAATGACGCCGCCCACCTGCGAGTCGTTCGACGAGCCGTCAACCAAGATGCCGTCGCCGCCGTTGGCGAGCGCGATCGAATTGTCGGCATCGATGCCGAAGAAATTCCCTTGCACCGTCACGTTATTCGAACTCGTGATATGCAAGCCGTTGCCGGCGTTTCCGCTGACGAAGTTGTAGTACACGAACGGATTGTTGCTGAACCGGCAGCCGATGAGCGCGGTCGTACCTGCGCCGTTGAGCAAGACGCCGTCGCCGCCGTTCGGAACCGCCGCTTCGCCGCCGGCGCTCGTACCGATGAAGTTGCCGTTGAGCGTGGAGTTGATCGATACCGCATCGATCAACACGCCGTTGCGCGTGTTGCCGGAGATGAGATTACCGAGCGGCGGCACGACGAAGACCGGCGTGGCCATTCCCTTGTCGCCGGTGGGATCGTTGGTTTTTCCCGTTGCCGAATCCGTGTAGATGGTACCACCGATCTCATTGGCGCTCGACGCAGCGGTAATCCAAATACCGTTTGCGCCGTTGGCAATCGCAGAGGTGCCGGCAGGATTGGTGCCGATGCGATTGGCCGCAATCGTGTCGTCGGAACTGCCGTGCAGACTGATACCGTTGCCGGTATTGCCGGAGATCACGTTGCCGACCACGCCCGACGCGCCGGTCGGATTCAACCCAATCAGATCGTTCGACGACGTGCTCGAAGCATAAACCCCGTCACCGTTATTGCCGAACGCAGCGCCCGCCGGATTGAGGCCGATATAATCGAGATTGAGGGTGATCGCACCGGTGTTGAGCGTTACGCCGTTGCCGCCGGCGTTGTCGACCGCGACGGCAAGCAATTGCGAACCACTCGATCCGGCTGCAAAGGTCAGACCGCTATTTCCGTTCGCGTTGACTTCGATGACCGGGCCGGTAGCGGCGTAGCCCGGCGCGGTGGTACCGTCGATTTTGACGCCGGCAGCGATCGGGGGCAACGCGCTCGCAAGCACGATCGTGCCGTTTACGGAAAAGGTGATGACGTTTGACGCGCCCGCAGGCCGGCCGTTGACCGCCGTAATGGCCGCGCGCAGCGATCCCGTGCCGGAATCATTGAGCGTGCTTACCGCAATCGAGAACGCGGGAGAGCTCGTTGGCGGACTTGTTGTCGACGATCCGCTGCTGCTACCACCGCAGTTTGCCAAGCCAAGACCGGCAAACACAAGCACAACGCCGTGCACGAAATGACTCAGCCGCATCGCGCAACACCCTCCGAGTGATCCGGATTTCGGAGGGTGTTCGCGTGACGCCTACGGCTTCGGCGTTGGCGTCGGCGTCGGCGTCGGTGTCGGTCGGGCGTGCGGCGTCGGTTTGACCTGCGGTGCCGGTCGAACGACCGGTGCAGCCGTCGGCGGCGTAACGGGCCGCGCGGGAACGGGCCTCGTCGTAATCGGTCTAGTCGCGAGGGGACGCGGCGCGGCAGTTTGCGGTGCGGCGGGACGCGGCGCCGCGGTCGGCGGCGTAACGGGTCGCGCGGGAACCGGCCTCGTCGTAATCGGTCTGGTTACGACGGGCCGCGGTGCCGCGGTTCGCGGCGCGACAGGCGATCTCGTTGCAACCGGTCGCGGCGCAGCGGTTCGCGGC
>PMUE01000355.1:0-4838 GCA_003167055.1 Vulcanimicrobiota bacterium
ACATCAACGCGCACGGCACCTCGACCCCGATCGGTGATCCGGCCGAATCTTTGGCGATTGAAAAAGCCTTTGGCACGCATGCCCCCAAGATGGGGGTAAGCTCGACCAAATCGATGCACGGTCACGCGCTCGGCGGTGCAGGTGGCATCGAAGGTGTCGCAACCGTGTTATCGGTGCAGAACGACATCATGCCGCCCACGATCAACTACGAATTTCCCGACCCCGAGTGCACGCTCGACTACGTGCCCAACGTGGCGCGCAAGGCGCCGGTCAACGTCGCCTTTTCGAATTCGTTCGGCTTTGGCGGCCACAACAGCGTGATCGTGTTCGGGAAGGTTCGCTAGCGGCAGCTTCTTGATGGCCGGTGAAAATCGTAGGCGCCGCTTGCGCGCGCTCCTCGCCTGCGCGGGCGTGCGTTCGGCCGGCGACTTGACGCTGATCGAGCAGGCCTTCGTGCACGAAAGCTCGGCCAAGGAATCCGGCGGCGTCTCCAACGAGCGGATGGAATTTTTGGGCGATTCAGTCCTGGGCTACATCACCGCCGGCTGGCTCTTCAAGCGCTTCCCGCAAGAACCCGAAGGCCGCCTCACCGTGCGCAAAGCGGCGATCGTCAACGACGCGCAGCTCGCGAATTCCGCGCGCCGGCTGGGATTTTCCGAACTCGTGGAGCTCGGCGTCGGGATGCGTAACGCCGGCGGCGCCGACAACACGTCGATTTTGGCCGATGCCTTCGAGGCCTTCGTCGCCGCCGTGGCGCTGCGCTACGGCGTGGAAAAAGCACGCACGTTCGTCGTCGCCGAGCACATCGAGCAGCTCGATCACGCCTCCGATGCCTTGCTCGACTCCAAAACGCGCCTGCAGCACTACGCGCAGGAGCACCTCTCGGCAACGCCTGTCTACCGTGACCGCAATCAGGGCACGCCGCAAGCGCCGCGCTTCTCGTCGAGCGTGCAGGTCAACGGCAAGACGTTGGGAACCGGGAGCGGGCCATCGAAGAAGGCAGCACAGCAGGCTGCAGCCAGCGCAGCTCTAGCCTCCCTTTTGCCGGATTAAGCACAAGCATGCAATTAAAGAAGATCAAGGCCTTCGGGTTCAAGACGTTTGCCGAGGCGACGACGCTCGACTTTGACAGCGGTATCACCGCCATCGTCGGACCCAACGGTTCGGGAAAATCGAACCTGGTCGACGCGTTTCGCTGGGTGCTCGGCGAAACGTCGAGCCGCAGCCTGCGCTCGGGCAAGCTCGAGGACGTGATCTTCGCCGGGAACGACAAGCGCAAACCTCTCGGCATGACCGAAGTCTCGCTCACCTTCGACAACACGACCGGCAAGCTGCCGATCGAATTCAGCGAGGTCGAAATCACCCGCCGCGCTTATCGTGTCGGCGAGAGCGAATATTTCATCAACCGCAATCAAGTGCGGTTGCGCGACATCGTCGAGCTCTTGATGGGCACGGGTCTGGGCCCGGGGTCGTATTCGATCGTCTCGCAAGGGCAGATCGATTCGATTCTCACGAGCAAACCCACCGAACGCCGCGCGCTTTTCGAAGAAACCGCCGGCATCAACAAATTTCTCGCGCGCAAGCACGAGTCGATGCGCCGGCTCGAACAGACCGAGAACAACGCGATCCGTATCAACGATCTGATCAGCGAACTGGAACGGCGTGTTCCGGAACTCGATACGCAAGTGCGTCGTGCCAAGCGCTATCGTAAGGTGAGCGCACGGGTGCGCGATCTCGAAATCCTCTCGTATATGCGCGCGAGCGCGTCGCGCCGTGCGGAGCGTGAGGGCTTGCGCGGCGAGCTCGGGAAGCAAGAAGACGTCCGCGGCGCGGCTGCGTCCAAGGTCGCGCAACTTGGCGCCAACCTTGCCGAACTGCGCACGCGCGTCTATCAGCAAGAGCTTTCGCTCGAAGAGATTCGTGGCACGGCGCAGAGCAAGCGCGCCGAACTCGCGCGCATCGAGGCGGACTACGCGGCAGCGCTGGCGCGCCGTGAAGTGCTCGAGTCGCAGTCCACGCAAACACATGAAGACGCGGCGCGCGTGCAAGCCGAGCGAGAATCGCTCGCGGTGACGATCGCAAACTTAGAATCGCGTCTAGCCCCACTTTCGATCGAACTCGAAGCGGCGCGCGAAGCCGAGTTGCAAGCACAAACCGCACTTGCGCAAGCGCGCGCGCAGCTCGATTCCATCTTCACGCGGCTGCGGGCAGTCGAATCACACGTTGCGGCCGGCGCCGCCAAGCGCGCCGAGCGCCGCGTGCAAGGCGAGAACCTACGTGCCGAAGCCGAGCGGCTCGAAGGCGAAGCGCACGCCGCGCGCGAGCACGTCGCGCAGCTCGAGATGACGGCGGGAACCGCGGCGCAAAAGTACGCCGAACGTGAGGCGCAGCTCGGTGCGCTCGAAGCACAGCTTACCAGCGGACGCGAACGCAGCGACGTGGCCGAAGCCGCGCTCACGCGCGCGCAAAGCTATCTGGGCGAGGCGCTTGCGGCACATCGCGATCAAACCGGCGAAGTGAAGGCGGCCGAATCGCGGCTGCACACGATCGAAGAGCTGGAGAATTCGCTCGAAGGGCACGTGCCTGGCACGCGGGCCGTGGTCGAAGCCTGGCAGCGCGGTGACGTGCGCGGTATCGAAGGGATCGTCTCTAACGTCATCACTACCGAGGAGCGTTACGCGCGCGCGATGGACGTCGCGTTCGGTGCGCGCCTGTCGAACATCATCACCGCGACGTCGGAAGACGCCGAGCACGCGATCGAATATCTCAATCGCAGCGAGCAGGGCCGGGCGACGTTCTTGCCGCTGGATACGCTCGGCAATCGTGACGCCAAGACGATGACGGCGGATCTCGAGCGCGTCTCGGGCGTCATCGGCTACGCGCACACGCTGGTGAAGACGCAGCCGAAATACGAGGGCGTCGTCCGTTTCCTCGTCGGCAACGTGCTGGTCGTCGACACCTTGCAGACCGGCATCCATTTGGCGCGCGAGCGCGGCTTGCGCGACACGATCGTCACGCTCTCGGGCGAGCAGATCGCCGGCGGCGGCGCGATCACCGGCGGGCGCTGTTAGCGCGAGCGTTCTATTCTGTCGCGGCGCGTGCAAGCGCAGACGCTGCGCGAAGCGCTCACCGGCATGCGCGCCAAGCTCGAAACCTTAGAGCGTTCCGCCGGCGATGCCGGCGTCCGGGTCGAAGGCGCGGTCGCGGCGCGCGATGCGGCGCGCGAGTTCCTGGCGCGGATCGAACTGCAGAGCGCGGAGCTGCGCACCGAGATGGCCGGGCTCGGCAGCGATCTCGAGCGCATGCACGCCGAAGTAGCCCGTGCCCATGCAAGCGTCGAGGACGTGCTGCTGCGGGCGCGCGAGTCGCGCCGGCGCGAACACGAGCTCGAAGCTCCCGAATCCGAAGCGGTGCATAGCGACGAAGAGCGCACCGCGCTCGAAGCTGAGCTAGCGCGCGCACGCGAGCAGATCACGCGTGCCGAAGAGGCGCAGCTGGATGCGAGCCGCCGTGCCGGGGATCTCCGCGAGCGTGTCGCAGCGCTCACCGCCGAACGCGATGCGGCACGTGGACGCTTGGGCATGCTCGATCAAGACAGCGAGCGCGCGCGAACGGCGCGCGAGTCGATGCTGGCTGAAATCGGTACGCTCGTCGAGCAGACGCGCAACGCTCACGCCCACGTCGAAGGATTGCGCCGTGGCGTCAGCGATCTCGACGCGAAACTCGATGTCGCACGGCGCGAGCGCGAAACCATGGCCAACGCGCTCTTGCAGCTCGAAGCCGATCTTCGCACAGCCGAGAACGAGGAACGCGAGGCGGCTGCCGGCGGCGAGCGTCATCGCATGCGCCTGGCGGAGATCGAAGCCGAACTCGGTATGCTGGTTTCGCAGTTTGCGCAAAACCCCGCGACCGACGCGGAATGTCACGACGTCGAGTCGCGCTACGGCGAGGAGCCGGACACGGTGATCGAGGATCTGCCCCGTCTGCGCGAAGAGCTCGCGCGACTCTCGGCCAACGTTAATCTCAACGCCGAAGCCGAGCGCGAGGAAGTCACCGAGCGCGAGACGTTCTTGCGCACGCAGATGGAAGATCTCGCCAAAGCGCGCGAGACACTGCTCGAGTCGATCAAAGAGATCGAAGCGCAGTCACAGACGCTCTTCAACGAAACCTTCGAGAAAGTTGCCGGCGCCTTTACCGAGATGTACGGCAAGCTCTTCCCCGGCGGTGATGCTAAGATGTGGCAAACCAATCCGGAGAATCTTTCCGAGACCGGTATCGAAATCTCGGTGCAGCCGCCGGGCAAGAAGCTCATGTCGCTCACCGCGCTTTCGGGCGGCGAGCGCGCGATGACAGCCGCGGCGCTGATCTTCGCGCTCATCGCGGTCAAGCCGTCGCCGTTTTATCTGCTCGACGAAGTCGATGCGGCCCTCGATGATGCGAACGTCGAGCGCTTCTCCGACATGGTGCGCGAGCTCGCCGGCGACTCGCAAATGATCATCGTCACGCACAACAAGAAAACGATGGAACTAGCCGACCGGATGTACGGCGTCACGATGAAGGAGCCCGGTGTCAGCACGATCATCGCGGCAACGCTGAGTCAAGAGCGTCATCCGGAGCTGGCGCTTGCCTGACCGAAATAAAGCAGCGGCGCTCTTTTCGCTTTCGGACAAGACCGGATCGGTCGAGTTAGCGCGCGCGCTGCACGATCGCGGCACGGTGATCTACGCCACCGGCGGGACGCGGCAGCACCTCCACGATCACGGGATCCCCGCGCACGACGTGGGCGAGATGACCGGCTTTCCTCCGCTCTTCGATGGGCGCGTGAAGACGCTGCATCC
>PMUE01000355.1:4882-5572 GCA_003167055.1 Vulcanimicrobiota bacterium
TCGGCGGCGTCTCGCTGCTGCGTGCAGCCGCAAAAAATTTCGATCACGTCGCCGTGCTCACGCACCCGTCGCAGTATGCAAGCTATATCGCGGCGCTCGAAGCTGGTAAGGTACCGCGGCAACTGCGCCGGGAGCTCGCGATTGCGGCGTTCGAGCGTACCGCCGAATACGATGCTGCGATCGCGCACTATCTCGCGACTGAGGGCTCGGTGCTCCCGGCCGATCTGCCCGGCGCATTGACTGTCACGCTGCCGCTCATGCAGCGCCTGCGCTACGGAACCAACCCGCAAAATCGCGCCGCCTTTTATCTCGACCGACCGGATCGCCTGCCCGAACAACTGCACGGCAAGGCGCTGTCGTACAACAATTTGCTCGACTTGGACGCGACGCTGCGACTGCTCTCGCGCGCACCGCTCGGCGCAACCTTTGGCAGCGAACACGAGCGCTTCGTGCGGGCCGCNNAGCACACCGTCCCGTGCGGTGTCGCGCAGCGTTCGCGCGTCGGCAAAGCCGTGTATGACGCATTGCAAGCTGACCCGGTTTCGGCGTACGGCGGCATTGTCGCGGCCGATGCCCCGATCGATCTCGAAACCGCCAACGCGCTAGCAAAGTTCTTTCTCGAGATCGTGGCTGCGCCGGCATTCGACGACGAGGCGCTCGACGTACTTGCTAGCACGAAGAGGCTCAAGG
>PMUE01000124.1 GCA_003167055.1 Vulcanimicrobiota bacterium
CAAAGCATCTCTCGCCGCTCACTAGTCACGACTAGGCGTAGACCATGCTGCCTCCACGGCTCGGGCATCGAGCATTTCCTTCCTATCCTATTTTGAGGCGCACAAAAAAGAAGCAGGCCAGTGAGATCACGCGTGTTTAAAAAATCAGGGCCGCTGCCTCTCTGGCTGGGGCGTCCGGAGGGCGGTACAGGTTCGATACGTGACGAATCTAGCCACATGAGCGAGTCTCGTCAGAGGGCGGCGCGTGTTCTGCTGCCCGCCTTTGCGCTTACGTGGCTTGCCATGGTTCTAGCCGTATCCATCGGACCAGCCGCCTATCATCCGGCATTTGAACTAGACAACCCCGGCTTGTGGCGAGCGGCAACGGTCACGAGCGCCAGCGCGGAAATGCAAGCGCTCGGTATCGTGCCGGGGGCGCACGTTCGACTCGAT
The DNA here is from genome assembly GCA_003167055.1 of Vulcanimicrobiota bacterium. Classification (GTDB taxonomy): domain Bacteria; phylum Vulcanimicrobiota; class Vulcanimicrobiia; order Vulcanimicrobiales; family Vulcanimicrobiaceae; genus Aquilonibacter; species Aquilonibacter stordalenmirensis. The sequence continues at coordinate 433 of PMUE01000124.1, forward strand.
GCCATCCCCTGGGTGGACCGCATACGGCTGCGCTATGGTGCGAAAGGCGCGATCGTAAGCGTGCCATTGGAGACGCCGTCGGGAGTCCGCTTGATCGCCGTTCGAGAAACGGTTCCGCGCGTTGCCGACCTTTCGCAGCGAATCTTTGAAGCGCTTTCAGCCGCGCTCGCGTTCTTGCTTGTGGGGTATCTTGGATACCGTCGTCCGAGCGCAATGCTTTTCGCCTTGATCCTGTTCATCGGCGGCGGCGGGTTGAGCTGGTCCACGTTTGCCGCACAGCTCTTCTGGGTGCCGGCGCCCATCTTCGCCGTCATCGCCTGGATCTTGCGCGACCTGTGCAATATTTTTCCGGTCTTGGTGCTCGCATCGTTTGCGATTCGCTTGCCCGGTACCGCGCCCTCGCCGGAGAGGCTCCGCGCAATCCGCGTGGTCGATGCGATCGTCGTTGCCGGATTCTTCCTCGACGTCATCGCCGAAAGATGGCAAATTGGCTATGTGCTCATGTGCGGCTTATGGGCACTCGTGCTTCTTTGCGCGTCGGTGCTTTCGCTGCGTCTTGCGAAACCGGAAGATCGCGCCCGCGTCGGCATCGTCTTTGCGGCGATCATGATCGGCGGCGTGGGCTATGCCATAACCATGATCGCTTTTTCGCTTGGAAAAATACCATTTACGGTATTTCAGATTTACACCACGATATCGATCGACCTGATTCCGATTGCGGTGACGTATGCCATACTCAAACACCGTGTCTTCGATATCGAGTTCGTACTGAATCGCACGGTGGTGTACGCGCTGACCTCGGCGATCTTACTTCTGATGTTCGTGGCGCTCGAATTCTTCGCCGAACGGTACCTGCTGGCATTGACGCGGGTGGAAAGTACGGTAGTAGACTTTATCATCGTCCTCGTGGTGGTCGTCAGCGCGCGGGTCGTGCATACACGGGTCGACCGTGCCGTAGACAATATCTTGTTCCGCGCGAGGCATGCGCAGGAATTGGCACTTGTCCGGTATGCGACGACGGCGCAGTTTTATACGTCGACGAANNGCAGGATCGTCATGGCTTGAGGCTCCGGCGGAGATCGGGGAGAACGACGCGGCGTGCGCCGATATGCGGGCGCATCAAGAGCCTCTGGATCTGCACGATCGAGCGACGGCATTCCCAGGCGTGCGTGCTTATCCCATGATCCTCGCCGGCCGCCTCGTTGGCGTTCTCTGCATTGGCGATCGCGCGGGCGGAGAGGCGATCCCGCCCGATATCGACAAAGCCGTTGCCCATATCGCCGGAGCGATTGCAATCACCGTTGCCGCGATTGAAACTGACGCGATCCGCGAAGAAAACGCGTTGCTGCAGCGGCGCTTGAGTACCCTCGCTACCGCGACCTGATGCGGCTGCGAAAACGAAACAGGTCCAACAGCGTTTGCGCTATCGGACCTGAACTGGTTGCGGGGGTTCAGGTTTACTAATTCAAGCTTGGAATAGAAACGCAGTCGAGTGCCCGGAAATTGAGTTCATCGCTTAAACTTCGTCCTCGGGTTTTGGCACGAGAGGTTTGGGCTCAGCTTGATTGCTGCGAATTTGGCGTTGTCTGCGTTCCTTGATCAGACTGGGGCTCAAGAGAGGCAGCCTCTGATAGGGTCTGCAAAGCAAGCAAGCGGCTTCTTAATGTATTTATCGCAAAAATGCGATATGATGCTTTCGTAGCTCCGATGAAGAAGCCAACGAAAGACGTGCGATGGATCGGGTCCGCGAAATACGACCTTAGCCAGATGCCGGAGGACGTTAAGGATGAGGTCGGTCAATCCATTTGGGAAGTGCAGATTGGACAGACCCCCGACAACTCGAAACCGATGCATGGCAAGCTGCGCGAGGTTCGTGAAATCGTTGTGGACGACGACGGAAATACCTATCGTACGGTCTATACGACCAAAATTGGAGATTACGTCTATGTACTCGACGCGTTCGTTAAAAAGGCCAAGAAAGGCATCGCGACGCCGCAGCGAGACCTTGACCGCATTGCCCAAAGATTGAAGACCGCTAAGGAACACCATGAAAAGAGCCCGTGATACCGTCGTCGAGAACAGCAGCGGCAACGTCTTTGCCGATCTCGGTCTTGCCAACCCTGAGGAACGTTTGGCTAAAGCCAAATTGATGCTGCTCATCAAGAAGACCATCGAACGCAAGGACCTGACACAGGCCGGAGCCGCGAAGCTGCTGGGCATCGCTCAGTCTGACGTTTCGAATATTATGCGCGGTCGTGGGCGGACCTACTCTATGGAAAAGCTCTTCACACTGTTCCGCAAACTCGGCGGGGGGATCACCATCGAAGCCAAGGTCGGCCGAAAGACCGAACGAATCCCCGTTTTTGCTTAACAAACGGTGCGTTCGCATGATGAACCAGGAGCCGGTTTGCACGACTGGCTCCTGGCTTTTGAAAAGGTAATCGGTTCGCTAGCCCTCCCGAGACGGCAGGGCGCACCGATACGTGATGAGCCGAAAGACCCACGGCACGAGGTGCTTATTCCCCTGTCGCATGGTTCGGGGTTCAGCTGAGCAAAGGACCAGCTCATGGGCTGCCTTTCTGGTGGGCCAAGTCAGTTTTCCGTTCCCCGGAACGGCAAGGGTGTGTGGATCGTATGAGGTCAACGTGGTGGAAAGACGAGTCAGAACTCGACGACCAACAGAAAGACGTTATTCGGATTGGCATAGATGAGGGACCGGTCCTAATTACGGGTCAGCCGGGTTCGGGCAAAACAAACCTTGCTCTGCTGCGTGCGAATTATCTGGTGTATTCGGGATTGCCTAGGACCGTTGTACTTACGATGGGCCGGGTAATAAGCAACTTCATCTACGCCGGCGCAAAAAATATCGGACTTGAGCCTCACAACGTGACGACGTTCCACTCCTGGGCGCAGCACTTGATAAGGAACGCCGGGGGCGAGGTTCCCGACGATACGGAGGACTATGAAGCGGATCTGGCAACGCTTGTATCCATCCTGAGAGACCTTGCCGACGACGACAAGCTAGAGCACTATGACTCGATCATTCTCGATGAGGCGCAGGATTATCCCAAGGGCGCTGCTCGTATCTTCACGCATTTAACGAATCGCTTATTCATAACAGGAGACGAGCAGCAGCGAATCAACGACAAGACGGAAAATACGATGCGGGAGTTTCGCAAGATCGCGAAGATCACCATCGAGTTGGAGCGACATTACCGCAATGGCTTAGCAATCTGCAAATTGGTCGGGGCTCTTCGCGGCGGCGACTATGTATCCAAGAGCGGGTACGACGAGGAGGAAAATCCCTCGAGATTTGAACGCCATGAGTTTAGGGACTTAAAGGAGCAGGTCTACTTTGCACTCGACATGATCCCGAATCAGCTTGACGCCTATCCCGATGATCTGGTCGGAATAATTGCTCCGACCAACGCGCTCTTGCTCGAGGTCATGAAGTACATCGATGGCTCCGGGTCGCAAGTTAGGGAAAAAGTTCAGCTTCAACATGTAAAGAAGGGCTACGCTCACCTTGACCCCGAGAAGAGGGTGATCGCCCTGAACTTCCATAACTCNNTTAGTGGACGACATAACCCGCTGGCCGGACAAACCCAAAACGCGAAATGTCGTTTTCACTGCTTTGACCAGAGCGAAGACGTCTCTCGACCTATACCATGTGGGTACCTTGCCATATTGGCTTGAGTCTGCGATCAAGAACGTCACGGAGTCGCCAAAGCCGCCATCGAAATTGAGTGTCCTGTTTGGTAAGGGGTCTTGAATGATAAGAGCGCTGCTTCCCCGCGATGACCTCGGCTCTTTTTTTTCGAAGCCTAATGCTGCAGCCTTAGAACGAACGCTCGCAGCTGCCCCCAACAAGAATCAGGTCGTTCTTGAGTTCCCTGATGACGGTGCTTCATTCGCTGGGTTGCCTCACCGCATTATTGTCCCAGACGATGAACTAGAGCAGTTCTACGCGTGGATGGCGACCTATTTTGACATACTCTCGCCCGTAACGTCGTTTATCGATGTCGTCCCTGTCTCGGAAGATACGAAAGAAACGAAAATGGCGATCTCCGAAGAGCGACTACGTATCCTGGTTGCGATCACGGCGATCGAGGCCGCCGTGCAGATAAGGAAAAGCAAGGCTCGTCAGGCGCCCGGCATCTTCGCCGCGTCTCTTAGATGCGCATCATGGGTTTATGCTCAAAGTTTATCTAGGGGCCGGCAATCGGAAGATGTCGCGGTCGCGATCGAGCGTTGGGCTCGCGTTAGAACGACTCTAACCGGCGTGGATACTCCGTTTAGCTTCGAGCACGTCATGTCATTTTGGAACGAGCTGCTCCCGATTTTCGGTGTATCGGTTAAGGGCCAAATGCACGATAGCCTGATGCGCCTAAACACTGTTGCCGTGGAAAAGGGAACCGTGGACCTGGAGTACTGGGCGAACCTTGCCCCACTTCTAAAGAGCAGCTCAAACGTTGAAGCGGTATTGCGCGGACCACGCCAAGAGCGCATTGAAGTATTTACTGAAGCCACGCGTTCGCTTCCGAACGACGACAGAGATCGCGAAATTTATTCGGCATTCTGCGGATATCTTGGTTCTCGCGTTTCGGATGGTGGTCTTGAATTATGGAGTGCCGTTCTAGAGCGCAGCAGTCGCTTTCCGACCATGCCGCTTTGGTTTTCCTTCTATTGCGCGGCACGAAATAATCAAGACCTCATGAGCTTTGAGCGAGGCGTGCCTCTTCGGCTCATGAAGGAGCTGGAAAACAAGGCCTTCGATATCGACGCGCGAGAATTCTTGCTGCTCGGCCGTGGACGGGGTATTAATGCGTCCGACATTCACGTCTCAAGCCCCGGCTCTCTGCGTGTGCGCTTAGCACCGCAAATCATCGGGGAGTTTCTTGCGCGGGAACCAGCTCCCCAAGCTCAAACTCAAAACGAAGAGCGGGCCCAACCGACCGTTCAACAGCGCAACGAGGTGCAGCTTAAGACTGTTCTTTCAGAAGCTAGAATGCTCAGCGACAGAATGACGGCGACGCTGGCTCGTATTCAACAATCCCTAGATACCTACAACTCGGGGCAACAAGACCTTGGCCTTAAAGGTCTCGCCGAGGGAGCGACAGACAAACCGACTGGAACAAAGAAGCGTGGTAAGAGTTAAGCGCGTCCCGGACATCGAGTCGGCGCTTAGCCTTGTTTCGGAAATGGCAGACGCATGTAAACCAATTAACGTGGATTTTACCGACATCGGGTTCGTTTCGCCATCGGCCGCATTGTTGATTTCGTCCGTTATGCGGCGAACCCAAGTTGAGGCGCGAATCAATGAAGACGCAACCGGATTCGGATACGCGGCTCACATCGGCTTCTTCGATGCCTGCGGCGTTTCCGGCATTGGGAATAAGGTTGGGGAAGCCTCGGGGAGCCCTGGGTATTCCCCGATAAAATGCTTGGAATTCGAGGACGTTAAACGGCAATCGCGGCAGCAGGGAAGCGCTGTTCCCGAAGTGCTTCAAACTCGCGGCGAGAATTTGGCAAGAATTCTTACGCGTGGGAGCGACCCTAAGATTATGCGCGTCGTAACTTATGCGATGCGGGAGATTTTGAGAAATTGCGTAGAGCACTCCACGTCTTCGACACTTTGGTACGCCGGACAGTATTGGGAAAATTCTCATACGGTAGAGGTTGCTGTTCTTGATGAAGGAGTTGGGATGCTGGCATCGTTGAGGCACAATCCAGAAAATGCTGATATTTCCTGCGAAGAAGAGGCGATTCGGGCGGCCCTTTTGCCCGCTGTGTCCGGCGTCCCTTTGGAGCAGCGGAAGGGCGATTGGGGAAACTCAGGATACGGCCTATATATTACACGTCGCATGTGCGGGATCGGTTCAGGTTCATTTGGCGTTGTGAGCAACGACGCTGCACTCTTACTTAGTGAGAAAGGTGACACGAAGATACCGTCAATGTTTCGCGGCACACTGGTCGTGATGCGACTGGATACATCTCGGCTCGACGGGCTTGATGGCGATTTTGCGGAGCGCATAGCGCGGGAGGGCGAAATCGAATATGAGATGAGGACGGGCAAGAAAAGCCCTGCTTCGTCGACTTCGCGCTCGGTTGAAATCTGATTGTTTTAGCGCCGTGAGATATGATTATTGCGAGCGCGCGCGAAGTACGAGCCGATGATCAAGACGGCTACTCGAAGGCCAGTTCTTAGGTTATTTGTCAGCAGACGCCTTAACCGCCTTTAGTACGTCACCGTTACGAGGCTCAACGAAATTCTGCTCTTGGAATTCGTTGAATACATGCCAAATATCGACCGGCGTAATGAGTTTTGCTGTCGCCTTCCGGTAACGACGCTCCCGTTCCTCGCACAGCGCAGCCGTTTGGGTTTTTCAAGGTATAATTGCCGCGTGGAAATCGATCTCGAAGAACTCGCCGAGCAAGCCCGCAAAGGCGTCGTTCCCATATTGGAGCACGTGCTCGCCCGTGGTGTCTCGCTTTACGGCAGCGACGGGCAGGGGAACATCATCGAGGTCGCACCGGATGGTCGCCGGTATCTCGTGCGCGTCGAGGGAAACTCGCCCGTGCGCGTTCGCGAAATCGGCGAATATCACGAATTGTTGCGCGCGGGCGGTGCGATCTGCGAAGGGGTGCTGCGGGCACGCCTTCAACGACGAACTGGGGCCAGAGCCGCGACAGACGGTTGCGTGGACAGTAGTTGTTGACCCTACGGCGCGACGAGTGTAGAGCTCAGGAAGATTCTTAGGCGGGAACGTTGAGCGTGATCGTTCCGAAGTCGCCTTCGGGCGAGGATGCATCCTCAGAGTACATTTGCCACCGGAAAGTCACGCTCTTACTAACCTGGAGAACCACAGAAGCCATGAAAGCTGTTCGTGGCAGCGTCGAAGGCATCGTAATGCTCAACGATGTCTGCATCAATGACCTTGCCATTAGTCAGGCTTTGGAATTGATGAAGCCCAAGCTCACGTAACGGCCCGGTCATTGTCGCTCCGTAGCTCGGCACTTGTGCTTCATACGCCAAAAAGGCGTCGAGAGACCTACGGTCCTTCGGCTTGAGAGTGGTGGCGTTGTGCGGGTCAACATCCACGACGAGGTAACGGAAACCGTCCTTCTCAGTAGTCACCGTCCAAACTTCATACGTACATACGATGTCTCTCGCGTGCGACGTTCCGGTATCAAGATCGACGCGCGCACGGTCTGGACCACCGCATGAGGCCAATAGTAAGGCCGCCGTTACACCGACGATGAACATGCGAATCATACTTATGCGCTGTCCTCATCGGCGCTGATGATATACCATATGCCGCTTCGGCTCCGGTAACAGTTCACATCAAATTGATAAAGCGTATTAAGGCTAGCGAAGGTGCAGTAAGCAAAAACTACCCAGGGCAACGGCATCCACGCTGACGTATGTTGGCCCATCCACAACACAGCGAGAACGTAGACCCAAGTTTCGAGCACGAACCATCCGTACCGGCCGACGAAGTACGCGGCCATTTTCGAGAATGGTCGGAGAACCATGCCAATGAGGATTGCGCCAACCCCACCTAATACGGGCAGCACGATGTAGCCCAGTAGGAATGTCGCGATGGTCACAGCCAGCGTCCACATGGAAGCCACCTCCTAGCCCGTAAACAGCGTTCTAGGCGGTCGGGCGCAGACCTCGGATTCAGCTACGACTGTTGCATCTTCCGCAGATGAATCCTAAGCCTACTATCTCAATCCAAGGCATTTGCGGACGCGGCTCGGTCGTCGTGGTATCGCATTGACCTTCGTGCGAACCATGTTGTTGCGTGCAGGCGCAACGGATAACATACGACGGGGGAGGCTCTACAAGATCATTCATATGCGCGGCTTCGCGTGAACAGTGCTAGAGCTCCTGGAAGTGACTTACCGCGGCAAGAAAAAGGAGGCCCGGTTAAGAGCCTCCTTTGGTCTAGCAAACGCGCACTACAATAATGACGGTCAGCGTTAACTGCGCTAACCCTATCGCTACTGTCAGGCGCATGAATAGCCCCCGGTCCATAATGGACTCTCCTTTTCAAAGTAAGGTGATTCGCCGTGGGGCTATGAGTTTGAAAAGTCAGAGGAACAAAATGGAGCGTCGGTCTCTGAGAACAAAAAAGACTTAAAGTTTGACCGCCCGTGGCATAGTCATCATACCCAACGGGTTGGATAGGGTTGCAGCCGTGAGACCCATTAAAGTGCGGCAAGAGCACAGGGTCCAGGCGGTAGCCCTGGGCGATCGCGCGCGATCGGTGACTCTAATGCCGGAGCCTTCGGAACGGATCGTTCGGGCGAATGTCGCGAATCGTGTCACTCGCGCGCGGAGGGGGTGGTGGCGGCGGGGCATTCTTTAGACGGTCGATGCGCTGCTTGTGCGCGGCGATTTGTATAGCAGTGTGCGCCTCGAGGTCTTCGAGCCTTCGGCGAATCTCGTCCATTCGCGTTGCCCGTTTAGCCTTACCAAGATACTTCGACCTGCCACGCCGGCATGTCGCTCCGCGCCGCGATCGTTACCGCCGCTTTTTCGTCGTCACCCGCTGCTTCTTCGGCCCGTGTTTGAAGGCGCGCGCGTACTTCGTCTAGGTTCATGACTCGGATCCTAGCATACCGGTCGGGGCGCACCCTACCATGTGCGAGTTAGGCGGTCACTCGGCGCGATGAAATTGAGCATGGAAGTTTTACCAGAAATAAAAGAAGCAGGTCCAGAAATTATTCATTTCTGGACCTGCACAGGTTGCGGGGGCAAGATTTGAACTTGCGACCTTCGGGTTATGAGCCCGACGAGCTACCGGACTGCTCCACCCCGCGATGGACTGCGTTTGATACGGCGGGTCGAACGCCTTTCCTTCCGAACCATCGGAAGGCATGGAATCGATCCAGCCGGCCGTCGCAAGTCTACCAAAGATTCATCTCCATTGCCACCTTGAAGGCTGTCTTCGGGCGCAGACTTTTGTCGATTTAACCCGGCGCTACGGGCTCTCGACGCGTTATCAGCCGGGTCAGGCCGAGGTTTCCGGGCCCACCGATCCCGCGCAAGTCTATGAGTTTTCGACCTTCCCCGAGTTCTTGTTGATCTTTGCGGCCGTAAGCCGGGCGCTTGCCTCGCCCGACGACTACGCGCGCCTGGCACGGGAGTTCGTGGCCGATGCGCTCGCGCAAAACGTCGTGCACGGCGAACTGTTCATCTCGCCGTCGGTCTGGGCGTTCTTCCATCACGACCTCGATATTGCGGCGACGATTCGAACGATCGTCGCCGAGTTGCGCGCCGCGCGCCCCGACGGCGTCGAGTTCTCGCTCATTGTCGACGTGACGCGGAACTTCGGCGCGGATTCGGCGATGCGCACCGCAAAGCTCGCGGCCGGGCTTGCGGGTGAGGGCGTGATTGGTATTGGGCTTGGCGGCGATGAAGCGCGCTTTCCCGCCGAACTCTTCGGCGACGTCTTCGCGTTTGCGCGCGCAAGTGGACTGCATACCGTCGCGCACGCGGGCGAAGCAGCCGGCGCACAGAGCGTCGCCGCCGCGATCGACATCGGTGCCGAGCGGATCGGCCACGGGGTTGACGTGATGAATGAAAAAGATGCGATCGGCTTGTTGCATGAAATGGCAGAGCACAATGTACTCGTGGAA
>PMUE01000191.1 GCA_003167055.1 Vulcanimicrobiota bacterium
GCGTTCATCATGATGAACATGTACTCGAGGCCACGATTGGCTTCGCCGACCAGATAGCCGACGGCGCCTTTGCCCTTCTCACCGAACTTCATCGTACACGTCGGGTTGCCGTTGATCCCGAGCTTGTGCTCGATACCGGCGCAGACGACGTCGTTGCGCTCACCGAGCGCGCCGGTATCGTTCACGAGCACTTTGGGCACGATGAAGAGCGAGATGCCCTTGACGCCTTCGGGCGCGTCGGGAAGACGCGCGAGCACCAAGTGCACGATGTTCTCCGCCATGTCGTGCTCACCAAAGGTGATGAAAATCTTCTCGCCGGTGATCAGGTGATGATCGCCGTCGGGGACCGCCTTGGTGCGCACTTGCGCAAGATCCGAACCGGCTTGCGGCTCGGTCAAGTTCATCGTGCCGGTCCACTTGCCCGAAACGAGATTGGGAATCCACTTCTGCTTCTGGTCGTGCGAACCGACCAGTTCGATCGCTTCGATCGCGCCTTGATTGAGCAGCGGACCGTTGGCAAAACCGATGTTCGCGGCGTTCCACATCTCGAGCGTCGGACCGAGCAAGAGCGAAGGCAAGCCTTGACCGCCGTACTCGGCCGGAACCGGAAGACCGATCCAGCCGGCGTCGGCAAATTTTTTGTACGCTTCCTTGAAGCCCTTGGGCGTCCTGACCTCACCGTTGTTCCAGGTGCAGCCCTCTTTGTCGGCAACACGATTGAGCGGATCGAGCACGCCGGTTGCAAACGATCCGGCTTCCTCGAGAATCGACTCCCACACATCGGTCGTATCCTCAAATCCAGGAAGCTTCGCGACTTCGTCGACGCCTGCGAGCTCGCGCAGAACGAATTGCATGTCGCGCAGTGGGGCTTGGTAGGTGCTCATGCTCGTCGTGTTCTCCTCCGCCGATTTAGGCGGCGCTGACGTTGTAGAGTTCGTTGCGTAGGCGGGCGATGGAGCCCGCGAGCGTATCGAGGTAAGGAAGCATGCCCGACTTGATGCGTTCGAGTCGCGCACGGCCGGCATCGGTGATGCGGTAGTAGCGGCGCGAGCGTTTGGTGGGATGTTCCCACTCCCCGACGATGAAGCCGCGCTCCTCCAACCGTCGCAACAGCGGATAAATCGTATTGGTATTCACCGCCAGCAGGCCGGCGCAGACCGCGTCGATTCGCGCCATCAGCCCCGAGCCGTGGTCCGGCTCCTCGGCCAGCAAATGCAGCACCAGGACCGGAAAGACGGTCTTGGACTTGATCGGTCCGCGAAGGACCTCTTCAGCTGGGGCGACGGGCTTGGAGCTCATATTAGATAGAACATTATTAAATCTAATAAGGCTTCAACCTTCAAGCCCCCTACTTGACCGGGCATGACTGGCCGACCAAGAGGACGCCCTTGAACGCGGGCTGGTCGCTGGTCGGGAAGGGCGCTGCCCCTGAGGGCTTGACGCAGTTCGCGGCCGCCAGGTAGGCCATGATCGAGGCGTACGTGGCTGGGCTGAGCGAGCCCGGTGCGGTCAGCGGCATCTGTTTGGTCACGATGGTCCGCAGCGCCGAAACGCTGAGATGCGAACCGCCGAACGCCGAGCCGGTGAGCGCGGGGGCCGAGATGCCTTGCAGTTGCGCGCCGTGGCAAGCGCTGCACGATTGCGCGTATGCCGCCTGACCGGCCGTGACTTGTGCTTGGGTGTACGGCACGGTGCCCATCTGGACGGCGCCGCTCGCCGCAGCGGCGACAACCGCGGCTTGCCCGGTCGTGTCGTTGTGCACCGGATTGGTCGCACCGACGCTAAACGCCATCACGTAATCGCCGCTCGTCGCCGGAACGTTCGGCGTTTTCTGGTTTCCCGGCTCGCCGACCACCACGACCAGATATTCTTGCCCATCAACATGATATGCCGAGAACGGGGCGACGACCGAGCTGTGCGTCGCATAGGTCCAGAGTTGCTTTCCGGTTTTGGTATCGAGTGCGTAGAGATTTCCCGCGAGGTCACTTGTAAACGTGAGCCCGGTCGAGGTAATGAGCGCGCCGCCCTGCGCCGGAAACGGCACCGGTGTGCGCCACGCCATTTTTCCCGTGGAGACGTCCACCGCATTGACGATGCCCGTGCCGTCTTGGCGTTTCGTAGGCGGTCCGCCACGATAATTCTGGCCTTCCTTCCAGGGCGGTTGCACGGCGTAGCTATGGAAGATCCCGCACTCTTGCGTGACCGGAATGATGAAGTAATTCGTCGACGCATCGTACGCGCCGCCGTTCCATTCCGCGCCGCCGCCATGGTTTGGACACGCCTTGAGACCCGCCGGCGTCGGGTTCATATCGAGCCCATATTGATTTGCTACCGGTAAACGATGCACCACGGCGCCGCTGGCGCGATCGAGAATAACAAAGTTCCCCGCCTTATCGGCGACCGCGAGAAGATGTTGGCTTTGCCCGTTCACCGTACCGTCGAAGAGTACAGGTGGCATGGCGGGATCCGCATCGTGCGCATCCGGATTGAGGATTTGGTAGTACCACTTCATCTTTGGCTGTGCGCCCGAGATATCGAGTGCGACGATTGAGTCGCTGTAGAGATTCTTGCCTTGCCGCGTCAGGTCAGAAAAGTCGGGCGCCGCATTGCCCGGGTCGATGTAGAGCGTGTCGGTTGCCGGGTCGACGGAAAGACCGCCCCACAGCGCAGCACCGCCGTGCTTCCACGAATCGCCCGGCCACGTTTCATGTCCCGGCTGCCCCGGCGCGGGAATCGTGTCCCATTGCCAGAGCTTCGTACCGTCGGCAGCGTTAAAGGCCTGGATGCTGCCGTTGCCGCCGAAATCGCCGCCGGCGACGCCGATCAAAAGCATCTGCTTATACGGATACACGGCCATCGAATACCAGTTGTTGGACTGATTCGAACAGCCCGTGATGTTCCACAGTTCTTTGCCGGTCGCGGCATCGAGCGCACGCACGTGGCAGTCGAGCGTCGCGATAAAGATCTTGCCGTCTGCAAGTCCGACGCCGCGGTTGGCCGCAAAATCGAGAACTGCCGCCGGTGTGTACGGTGCATCCCACTTAAGCGCACCGGTCTTAGCATCGAGAGCGAGTACGTTGTTGTGCGGAGTGGAGATATACATCACCCCGTTCGCAATAATCGGCGCTGCCTCTTGTTCGCCGATGTCGGCGAGTTGCGTCGTCCATGCCGGCGCGAGCTGCGCGACGTTCGACGAATCGATCGTCGAGGTGACTGCGCGGTTGAAGCCGAGATTGTATCCCGGAAGGAGCCAGTCGCCATTGCTTGTTGACGAGCCGCCGGATTGCGAGCAACCTGTTAGTACAAAAGCGAACGCAAGAATACGCGATAGGGTCTTCACGCCTTTGATCCTTTACGGTTCGAGGACGACTTTGATGTAACCATCGCTGCGGGCATCGAATTTGGCGAATGCGTCGGCAGCGTCCCGAAGGGGGAGCCGCTGCGTCACAATCGTACTCGGCTTCATACGCCCGGCGACGATCATATCGCGCAAGTGGTCGTTATAGTTTTCGTCATCATCGCGACCCATACCAATCATCACGCCCTTCTTGAACAACACGCCCCACGGAATGACGTACTCGCCGCGTTTCGCCTCGCTGCTCCGCGCGTGCGGATCGCTATCAAGGAAGACGCCGATGATCGATAGGCGGCCTTTGGGCGCGATGATACGGGCTAGGTCGTCGATCACTGTGGTCGGATGTTCGACGGCGTAATCGCGCGGGTCGCGGGCCTGAAAGCCGATTGCATCGATGCACACCGTCGCGCCGAGATTGGCTTCCTCACCGCGCCACGCGATGCCGGAGCGCTCGCGTGCAATCTGTTCGAGAATGCGATCGGCGGCGTGGCCCTTCGACATGTCGATCGGGACCGCACCCAGCTCGCCGGCTTTGTCGAGCCGTGCGGCAATCGCGTCGACGACGAAGACCTGCGCGGCGCCGCGCACAAATGCGCACATCGCCGCCAAGAGGCCGATTGCTCCCGCGCCGTAGATCACGACGATATCGCCGTTACGAATGTCGACCATTTGGGTTGCGTGAAAGGCGGTCGGCAACGCATCGGCCAGCAGCACGAAGTCGTGCTCGAAGCGATCGCCGGGCTCGCCCGGCAGTCGTAAGCAGTTGGCGTCGCCGAACGGCACGCGCAGCAATTCGGTCTGCGCCCCGGTGTAGCCGCCCATGCCGGGATAGCCGTACGCGGCGCCGGCTTTGCCCGGATTGTTCGTAAGACACTGCGCCGAATAGCCGTGCACGCAGTTGGCGCAGAACCCGCAACAGATGTGCGTCGGCACTGTAACGCGATCGCCGACGCGGACGTTGACGACCGCGTCACCCACCCGCTCGACCACACCGAGCGGCTCGTGGCCGATCACCATCCGGTCGCCGCCGCCGAGGCGTCCTTCGTACATGTGCAAGTCGGTGCCGCAAATCGCCGTCGACGTGAGGCGGAGCAGCACGTCGGTCGGTGCTTTTATCGCGGGCTCTTCAACGGCTTCAATGGTGATGTTCCGCGGCCCGTTGAGTACGACGGCTTGCATCATGTTTTCAGCCTCCGGGGTTATTCCGGTAGTTCTTTAAATGATTGCTTTACGCGATATTCACTGCTTGGATAGCGCGAGCGCAACTCCGCCCACTGCGTCAACATTTCGTCGCTGTCGGGGTCACGCCGATAGCGCGTCACACCGAGATAGTATTGCGCCTCGGGCGCCGCATAGCTAGTCGAAAACCGGCGCAGCACGTCGACATAGCAGCGCTCCGCGTCGTCGAAGCGCTTCAAGCGCAGCAACGCCAATCCAAACGCGCACTGCAAACGCGGGATGAACTCGAACGGCGGCAAGAACCCGTCCCAGCGGTACAGTTCGTAACCGTCGCTGTGCATGATGCGCATATCCGGTGTCCAGATGTGGTGAATGGTATGAAGAAATTGATTGTTCTTCGGGTCCGAGTTGTCGATCTGCACGGGGATTGCGTGCGCGGTGATCGCTTCTTTGACTGAATCGAGCGGATACGTCACGGCATCCAGCGCTTGGCATCCCCCTCAATGGGGGTTGAAGATATCTAGAAAGACGAATTTTCGCTCGTCCCGCGCGCGCTCGAGCATCGCCGGGTAGTCATGCTGCCAGAAGGCCGATTCTTGCGTTTCCATGCCTAAGCCTAGCACATCTCGCTCACATCGCGTTGATCCTTCCGCAACATCCGCATGCGAGACTCTCCCGTCGTGGGAGACTGCTATAGCCTTGCCCGGGCCCTTATCGTGCCGAACCGTTCCGTCGGCGTGAGCGCAATCGCTGCAACACTCGAGCGCTTCGGCTCCGCCGCGCTGCGCTTCGCCTTTGAGCGAAATACGCGCGTTGCGCCGCTGCATCGCGGCGAGACGTACGCGCAAGCATCAGCAGCGCTCATGCGCCTCGGGATCGACGTTGACGCGTGGCCCGCGCCGCCGGCCGGCTTGTTCGTAGTCGAGGAGCGCACGGTGTACTTACGTTCGCGCAGCGCGATGACGGTGGCCCACGAATTTGGTCACGCCCTTGACTGCGCGCTCGGATCCGGCGTGTATCGCTCGGGCATCGATCCGCTGATTCGCCGGCTCTTCATCAATGCGCGCAGTTTCATCACGCCATACGCCGCGACCGGTATCGACGAATATTTTGCCGAGGGGCTCCGCGCGTTTGTGGAGGCTAATGATCCTGCGTCACACTGGCCACGCGCGACGCGCGCTAGGCTTGAGGCGATCGATCCCGGGATGTATGAGTATGTCGAGCAGCTCTTCGCGGTAGACTTTCGCGCCGCGGCGTAGCTAGGGCGACTTCCACGATGTGCCATCGCTAAAAACGACACTCGCGACCTCTGCCGACACGACGGACGGCACTCCTTTGTAGAGATAGACCGGCGGTTCGAGCCCCGGTCCTTCCTGAGACATTTGAGCATAGGCCAGTACGTCCGGCTCCATCGTCGCGTAAAAGCCGTCGCAGTTATACTTTCGTATGGCGTGCCCCGGAATACTGGCGCGCACGTCGAGCTGATCATCGCCGATGTCTGCTCCATGCGCTCCAAGGTGCCGATACACAATATGCGTATCCGTTATCGTCTTCGCGGTTTCGTTCTCGATCGTCGCGCACGCCAGCGGAATCGGATACTGTCGTTCGGCCCGCAGGTCGATAACCATCGGCGCAGAGTCCCCGTAGGTGGTAACTGACGATAACGTCACAGGCGAACCGGGGATGCTGACCGCCGACCCAGCAACGGGCGGAACCAGGCTCCACGACGCACCATTTTGATAGATGACACTGAGAACGAAGACCTGCGCCAGCGCGTCGGATGCATAGTTCAAGCCGCCATGATAGGTGGGACCGCACACGCTGAGCCTTCCCCCCGGCGCGAGCGGTTGGTTGGCAGAGATCAACGTTGACGCGGGCGTGAGTGGGTCATCAAAAAGACGCGTTTCGTCAACGATCGCTCCGCCGTATGGCCGCGTCCAGGCGAAGTCTAACAGTAGTTGCATCATCGGGGAATTGCCGACATTGGTAATCACGGCGCACTCGGCGCCCCAAATGCGGGTCTCAACATCCTTGTCTTCACGAAAGGCGACGCTGTTGATGCGAATTCCCGAGGACGGCAACGGCAACAACATCGTACCGTCGCTCTGAGTCTGCGGTGAGGAACTCGCCGGCGCCGTCGGATCCAATGACGACTGCCACGAGGTGCCGTCGGCAAACGTCACGCCCGTAATCTCTGCCGAGACGACGGACGGGACGCCGTTGTAAACAAACTCCGGCGGTTGAACGGAGCTGTCGTTCGCGGCGCGCTCAGCATAGAAGAGCAGCCCCGGCTGTACAGTAGCAGCAAAACCGCGGCAGTTATTGGCATTCTGCCCGTGAGCGAGAAGAGTCGAATGCACGTCAAGCACATCGTCGCCGACGTCTGCCCCGCCGAGAGCTAAGTGGCGGTAGGTAATGCGCACGTCGGTTATTGTTTTCGCGCTCAGACTCGTGATTGTTGAACAAGCCAGCGGCAGAAGCTCCGCAGGGACGTGCCAAGCCTTCAGCATCGTCGGCGTGGCAAAATCGCAGGTGTTTACCGCAGACAGCGTTGCCGGGGAACCCCGATCTTCGGTTGTCAGCCCGGCAACTCGCGGAACCAAACTCCACGTCGTCCCGTTTGCATACACGACATTCGTAGCGAATACGTGCGCTTGTGCGTTGAGCGAGCCCGTCGCATTGCCGTGACTGGTCGGCCGACACACATCGACCGACTGCACGGTGCCATTTAACGAGCCCATCGTGGCTCCCGGCGCAAGTGGTCCGTTCAGGACTTCGATCTCGTCGTATTCATTCGCGCCGTTTGGTTCCGTCCATGCGAAGTCAAACGTAACCTGGCTCACCGGAAGGTCACCAACGTTGGTGATCGCTACGCACGCGCTCCCCCACACCGGCGAACCACGACCACTCTGATGGAGGTCGAACCGATCGATCCGAATTTTAGAAGACGGTGCCTGCAGAAGCAGCGAGCCGTCGTTCTGCGTCTGCGCCAGTGCGCCGAATGGACCGGCAGACGCCAGCGCTATAACCAGCAACGCGGCCGCGAACCGTACACGCCTCTTCATCGCCCCCATCTTTACGCGGCGACCTGACAGCCACCTGATCGCTTGCGTGGAAGAACCAATTCCACATAATTGCCGAGGCGCTCCGCGCATTTGTGGAGGCGAATGACCCCGCATCGCACTGGCCACGCGCGACGAAAGCGCGATTGCGAGCGGTTGACCCCGAAATGTTCGATTACGTTCAGCACGTGTTCACGACCGAATTTCGAACGGCCGCATGACTCGAACAGATCAAAAGTGCTGCTGGGGCGAAGCATTTTGGAACCAAGGCGCAGCCTCTTTCGTGTCGAGTGGCGAGCAGGTTGGTATACTCGTGGGTCCGGCGTCGGGAGCTTGCCACAACGTTCCGTCTGCGTAGGTAGCGCTGATAGCCGCGCAGCTGTCCGCAAGCTCCAACGACTCTGCCGCATCCGCCCGGGTGGCGTTTCGAATCCGCCTATGCCATCGACAACGACGGGTCGATCGCCGGTATCGGTACACTCAACGGCGTTCCGACGATCTTCATTTGGCGAGAGTGACACATCAGGCCAGCGTCGTGCCCTTCGTTTCCGGCGCCCAGCGCAATGCAACCGCAAGACCCGCCAGCGAAAGCACGAGTCCACCGCCAATGATCCAGGCGATGCCGTAGCGCGCGAGCAGCAACGGCAGCGCGAACGTGCCGATAAAGGCGCCGATGCGGCTAACGCCGGCAGCGATGCCCGTCGCGGTTGCGCGAATCGAGGTCGGAAAGAGTTCGGTCGGATAGGTCAACTCCAGTCCGGCAGCGGCACCGATGCCGATCGCGTAGGCGATAAACGCAACCACGACGATCGCCGGCTTCCCCGAGAGCAGCAGCGCGAATGCCACGCATGCGATCGCAAAACCGGCGATACAGAGCGGGCGCCGTCCCCAACGCTCGACTAATGGCAACGATACGATCGAGCCGACGAGGAACGCCACCGTAATCGCAACGCTCCCCGCGGGCGACGATTGATCGCCGAGCCCGAGTGCGGCGAGCACGGTGGGCGCGAAGGTATAGATCGCGAAGAGCGGCACGACTTGCAGCAGCCACATCGCCGAAACGAAGGTCAATCGCCCGAGGTATTCCGGGCGAAAGAGCCTGGCGAGCGACGCGCGCCCGACCTCGCCCGCGCGGTTCGCAGCGAGCCATAGTGGTGTCTCCGGCGCGCTCGCGCGCAACAACAGCCCGATTGCCGCCACCAGCGCCGGGCTTGCAAGGATCCATTTCCAACTTTGCGATCCGGTTCCAATCAACGCGTAACCGGCCACGTAGGCGACCGCCGCACCAAGAAACCAGGCAACCTGCATCGTGTTCACCGCCGCGCCGCGTAGGCGCGCGGGCGACGATTCAGCGATTAGCGCACCCGCGATCGGATAGTCGGCGCCGATCGCTACACCTAGCACAAAACGCAGCGCGATCAGCTGCCAGACGTCGTTTACCAAGATCTGCGCGAGCGAGGCGACCACGAACACCGCGAGATCGACGATCATCAGGGTGCGTCGCCCGTACCGATCGGTGAAGCGACCGAAGACCGGCGCGCCGACGAGAATGCCGAGCAGCGTCGCCGCGCCAAGCAATCCGGTCATGGCCGGACTCAACGAAAAGTGCGGCTGCAAGGTCACGAGCGCGAGGCCGACGCTGCTCAAGATATATCCGTCGCAGAACAGCCCGACGTTGGCGTAGAGCAGCAGCCTTAGGTTGATGACGCTTTTTGCCTCGCGATCTCGTAGTCGACGTGCGCGCGCAAGGTGTCGAGCGTCATCGCGCCGCTGCCGATCACCCACTTGTGGAATCGGCGGATGTCGAACGCGCTTCCCAATTCCGCCTTCGCGTGCGCGCGAAGCGCGAGCATCGTCAATTCCCCCGTCTTATACGCCAGCGCTTGTCCGGGGATATCGGTGGAATAGCGCAGCGATTCGGTCTCGATCTGCTTTTCGTTGAGCGTCAAATTCGCGCGCATGTACTGCATCGCGCGCTCGCGGCTCCAGCCCAGGGCGTTCATGCCGGTGTCAACGACGAGCCGCGTCGAAACCATCAGGTCCTGCATCATGCGGCCGAGTTTGTCGTACGGTGTGCGATAGACGCCCATATTCCAGCACAGCTGCGATGCATACTCGCCCCAGCCTTCGACGTAGCCGGTTTCGGTGAAATCGTAGTGACGCACGTCGGGAAGTGTGGTGTTTTCTTGCTGCAGCGCGATTTGGAAGTGATGTCCCGGCAACAACTCGTGGCAGATCAGCGCACCGGCGCCGAGCATCGACGTGCGCTCCGGATGCCAAGCGTTGTAGAGGTAGCGACCCTCGTGCCGGGCCGCGGTGGGTGGATCGTAGTAGCCGAAGGTTTGCGCGCCGGCAAGCGCCTTGGGCAGCGGTTCGACGCCGTACGGTGTTTTCGGCATCTGCGAGAAGAACGCCGGCGCGGCGGCAGCGGCGCGACGCACGTACACTTCGAGTCGATCTCCGAACGCTTGCGTGGTCGCGGGGAAGAATTGCCTGTCGGTCGCGAGGAAATGTTTGAACGCGGCGAGGTTCCCTTTGAAGCCAAGTTGTCGCCGTATCACGTCGATTTGCGCGTTGAGGCGTCCGACTTCGCGCAAGCCGGTCGCGTGCAAGGCTTCGGGCGTCGTCGTCAGCGTTGTGCTTTGGAAGATGAGATACTGATAGTAGTCGCGGCCGCCGGGATATTGCGCGAGCCCAACGCCGGCCGGCGCGCCGGCCCGATACGGGCCTTTCAAATATGCAATGACGCCATCGAATGCCGGGACGCTCT
>PMUE01000275.1 GCA_003167055.1 Vulcanimicrobiota bacterium
GTCGTCGGCGCTGGCCTGCGGGATCGCGGCGCAAGCAAAAAGTGCGCCTAGCATACGCCGGTCGACCCCGGCCAGCACTTGGTCAGCGAGGTAGTCGTGAAGTTCGTCGAAGGCGACGTCGTTGAGCCGCTCGAGCAACTGCTCGATCCGTCCTTCGCTCGCAAAACGCCTGAGAAGAAAGACTGCGACCGGCCATCCCGCGGAAACTCTGAAGATACGCTCGATCGCCCGCTCGTCGACGACAAAGGGTTCGAAGATCTCGCGAACATCGCTCGCCTCGAACGCAAGGTCTGCGGCGCGCAACGTCACGATCTCGTGCGGCACCGCATATCGCGTGAGATGAACGCGCAGTGGCTCACGGGTGCAGATCACGACGGTGCGTCCGGCGGGTCGCGCTTCAAGCATGCGCGCGAAAAGTTCGGCGGCGGCGGGCGCGTCGGCGAGACGCTCGGCGCTTTCGAAAACGATGCAACCGTCGGCGGGCTCGCGCCAGACGTCGAGGGCGAGCGAGACGCGGTCGGCAACACTCGTGCCGCCGTCGCCAAGCATCAACTCGCGCTGGGTGAGATCGCTTTCACGGCCGGGGTTCTCGCCGGCAAGCGCCGGAATGACGCGGCGCGCCAGATCGAGATCGTCACGGACCCCGGCACAATCGCAAACCACCCCGCCGCCGCGCTGAGCCAGATACTGGCGCACCAGGGTCGATTTGCCGAAGCCGGCCGGCGCCACGATGGCGATCAACCGCGGGTCGACACGCGCGAGCCGCTCCAGTAACCCGGTGCGAGACACCACACCCGCCATGGTCCTGTAATCGGTTTGTAATCCCGCTGTAATTAGTCCGTAAGTCCCAGGAAAGCGGCTTATTCTATCGTGGGGATGCCAGCCGAGCCAACGGAAAGGCAACCATGACCGTCGTTACCCCCCAACAGGCGTCCACGAGTGTACTCGTGGTCGGCCCAGAAGCGTCGGTCCGTACCGCGATTGCACGTTTGCTTTCTCTCGAGAGCAGCGTACGCGTGGCCGGGACCGCGCCAACGATTGCACAGGCCGCTGGAATCGATGCCGACGTGGTCATCGACGAGACCCTGCTGCACGACCTGAGAAATCTTTCGATCGCCGACTTCATCGATATGGTGAAAAGCTTTCCGGCGAT
This sequence comes from Vulcanimicrobiota bacterium, assembly GCA_003167055.1. Lineage (GTDB taxonomy): Bacteria > Vulcanimicrobiota > Vulcanimicrobiia > Vulcanimicrobiales > Vulcanimicrobiaceae > Aquilonibacter > Aquilonibacter stordalenmirensis. Next base: position 1,154 of record PMUE01000275.1, read on the forward strand.
GGCCACCTCAGCGTTGTCGACTCGCCACCTGCGTCCCCTGGCGGGCGCGCGGGATATGCGGGCCGCACTTTCGGACCGCGAAATGCAAGTCGTCAAGCTGGTCGCCGAAGGGCTCTCGAACAAGCAGATCAGTATCCGGCTCAAACTTTCGGACAAAACCGTGAAAAACCACATCTCGCACATCCTTGCGAAGCTGAACCTGTCAGCTCGCACGCAAGTGGCGGTACACGCCCTGCGCGCCGGCTTGGTCTAGACGCAACACGATCCCGCGCGAGAGATCGTAGACGAGGACGCCGTCAATCGGCGTCCTCGCTACTTTTTGCTCGGCGGCACGAATGCGCTGCAGCATCGCTAGCCGCCGTCCGTCGCTCGGGAGACGACGAAACACCACCGCATACGTGCGGCCGCGCCGGTTGCGCACGATCGCATCGAACGGTGCAGCCGTCGCGCCGGCGCCAATGAGGCCGCCGCGCCGCAATGCGCGCAGCCGCACCGCCAGCCGGCTTTCAAGGAATAGGCGCAATTCGCGCACGATGCGGTTGCGCTCGGCGAAGAGCAACGCCGGGCGAACGCCTCCGCCGCGCGTGACCGCCGCTTCAAAGCATACCAACGCGCGGTCGACGACCGCGCGCGGGGTCAAGGTCCCATGGTTGAGCGCAGCGGCGATGGCGGTGCGCATCGCGCGCTCGGCCAGCCGGGGGAGTCGTTCGGCAGCAAGGAGAGCATCCATTACTGCGATCTTCGCTCGGCGGCATGCCAGGCGCATGGCACGATCGTGTCGGAAGATGTGGCCATGCAGCGCATCGACGGACGCTTCGTCTACTCCGCCAGCGATCTCAACAACGCGCTCGAGTGCGATCATCTCACACAACTCGAACTGCTCGCCGCGCAGCGCGAGCTGGCGCGTCCGGAACCGAGCGAGACCGCAGCGCTGCTGGCGCGCAAAGGTGACGAACACGAAGCCCGGCAGCTGGCGCGCTTTCGCACGCACTACGGCGATGCGCTCGTCGCCTTCCCAACCGAAATCGGACGGACGCTGGCTGCGCTAGCCGATGCGCAAACGCGTACCATTGAAGCGATGGCGGCCGGCACGCCGTTCCTGTATCAGGCCACATTTTTCGACGGCACGTTCCTCGGGCGCGCCGACTTCTTGCGCCGAGTCGAGCGCCCGTGCGCGCGCTGGGGCTGGAGCTACGAAGTCATCGACGCAAAGCTCGCACTCGCGCCCAAACCGTACTATCTCGTACAACTCGCGCACTATAGCGCGCACCTCGCGGCGATTCAGGGACGCGCGCCGCACGAGATGCACGTGCTGCTCGGCAGCGGCGCCGAGCGCGCCTTCCGCGTTGACGACTTCGCTGCGTACGAGCGGCATTTGCGCGACCGCTTCCTCGCCGATTTGGAGTCGGGACCGCTCTCGAGTTATCCGCTCGAAGTGTCACATTGCGACGTCTGCCGCTGGTTCGACCGCTGCGCAGCACAGCGCCAGCGTGACGATCATCTGAGTTTGGTAGCACGCATCCGGCGCGATCAGATCGAGCGCTTCGAGCATCACGGGATCGCGACCATGACTTCGCTTGCGCACGCAACCGATGCGCAACGTCCGGCCGGAATGGAACCCAAGACCTTTACCGCCCTGCACGCGCAGGCGGCGTTGCAAGAGACGGGCCGGCGCGAAGGGCGCTACGTCTACGAACTACTCGACGCGGAGCCGGGGATGGGCTTCGAGCTATTGCCGCGTCCCGACGCGGGCGATCTCTTCTTCGATATGGAGGGCGACCCGCTCTACGCACCCGAGCATGGCCTCGAGTATCTCTTCGGTTTTTATTGCGCCGACGACGACCGCTACGTTGCATATTGGGCGCGATCGCAAGCGCAAGAACGCGCCGCCTTCGAGGCGGCGATCGATTTCATTCGCGCGCGGCGCGAGCGATTTCCCAACATGCACGTCTACCACTACGCCTCCTACGAGACGACGGCGCTGCGCCGGCTGATGGGATTCTACGGTACGCGCGAGCGAGAACTCGACGATTTGCTGCGCAACCGCACGTTCGTCGATCTCTTTGCCGTCGTACGTCAGACGCTGCGCATATCACAGCCGAGCTACTCACTCAAAAAGCTCGAACCGTTTTACGGTTTGCAGCGCGCAACCGGCGTGCAACGCGGCGACGATTCCATCGTGATGTTCGAGAGTTGGCTCGCCGGCGGAAGCGAGGAGATTCTCACCGATATCGAGCATTATAACGCCGACGACTGCCGTTCGACCCACCTGTTGCACGAATGGCTGCTCCGGCTGCGCACCGAAGCCGAGCGTACGCGCGAACGTCCGTTGGGTTGGCGCGAGGGCGAGCCAACGGCGGCGCCTGACGACGGCGGGCGCAGCGAACTTGCGGCGCAACTCCTCGACGGCATCGCGGCACCCGCATCATTGCGCGAACTGCGCGCGAGCGACGAGCCAACGCGCGAACGCTGGCTCCTCGGTCATCTGCTCGACTATCACGCGCGCGAAGCCAAGCCGGCCTATTGGCAATACTTCGACCGAATCGAAAATGTCGATCGCCTGATTGAGTTCGACCATGAAGCCCTCGGCGGACTCGTGCTCGACCCGAGCGTGGCACCGTATAAAGAGAGCCCGCGCGACCGCAACCTGGTCCATGCGTACACGTTCCCGAAGCAAGTGCATGGCTTCGGCGTGGGAGACAAGCCGCATTGTCCACACGCGCAAACGAGCGCGGGCGAAAT
>PMUE01000393.1 GCA_003167055.1 Vulcanimicrobiota bacterium
TCTGCTCGACCAGCAGCACCGATAAGCCGGCCGCTTTCATTTCGAGAATCACTCGGCCGATGCGCTCCACCAGCACCGGTGCGAGGCCTTCGGTCGGTTCGTCGAGCAAGATCGTGCGAGCGCCCGAACGCAGTGCGCGCGCGATCGCGAGCATCTGCTGTTCGCCGCCCGAGAGCGTTGTGCCGACCGCGTGTTCGCGCTCACGTAGATTCGGAAACATCTCGAAGATCGCTTCGGTGCTCCAGCCGCCTGGTGCAACCGCCGGCGCAAAGGTGAGGTTCTCGCGCACGCTCAGCGTCGAAAAGATGCCGCGTTCTTCGGGCACGTAGGCGATGCCGCGCCGCGCAATGCGATCCGACGGCAACCCGTCGAGTGCGCCACCGTTGAACTCGATCGACCCCGAACGCGGGGGAACGATCCCCATGATCGCGCGCAAGGTCGTCGTCTTGCCGACGCCGTTGCGGCCGATCAACGTCGCCACTTCGCCGTCGTGCACGTTGAACGTCATCCCGTGCAGGACGTGCGCTTCGGCGTAATAGGCCTGAACGTCACGCAACGTCAACATCAGTGTGCGGTTCCCCCAAGATAGGCTTCGATCACGCGCTCGTCCCCGCGCACCTCGTCGTAACTGCCTTCCGCAAGCACCTTGCCGCGCGCTAGCACGGTCACACGATCGCAGAGGTGTTCGACGGCGCGCAGGTTGTGCTCGACCAACACGACGGTTCGCGCGCGCGCGATAGAACCGATCAGCGCGATCGTCTTCTCGATGTCTTCGGCGCCCATTCCGGCCGTCGGCTCATCGAGCAGCAGCACCTTCGGCTCTTGCGCAATCGCGATTGCCAACTCGAGCGCGCGTTTCTTTCCATAGGCCAAGTTCGCAGCGGGCGTTGCGCGGTCGCCTTCGATCCCGACCGCCGCCAGCGCACTCGCCGCGGCCACGTCGAACACGTCCGAGGCGCGCGCCGGTGCAATCATTTGCCAGGAAAGCCGGGAGCGCGCTTGAAGCGCGATTTTTACGTTCTCTATCGCACTCGCGTGCGGAAAGATGCTGCTGATCTGAAAGCTGCGAACGACGCCCATGCGCGCGATCGACGCCGCGTCGAGCCGGGTCGTATCCACATCCGCGATCGTCACCTGACCCGAGGTCGCGGGTACGAAACCCGAGAGCACACCGAGCAGGGTGCTCTTGCCGGCACCGTTGGGTCCGATGACCGCATGCACCGAGCCTTCGCGCACGCCGAAGTTCACGCCGTCGAGCGCGCGAAATCCCGCGAAAGATTTTACGATGTCGTGTGCGCCGATCAGCACCTGCGAAGTCGTCACCATCGCATCTTACATAAACATGGCGCCATTGCTTGCCGCAATACCCCCGAAATGGTGTATCCACCAGCATGCGTGCCTGCCAGACTCAGTACGGAGGTACTCACGTGAGGTTGCAGGGGAAAGTCGCCCTGATTACGGGTGCAGCAAGCGGAATCGGTCAGGAGATCGCACGCGCGATGGCGCGCGAGGGTGCGGTCGTGTCGATTGCCGACATCAGTGCCGACGCCGCCCAGCGCGCGGCCGCGGAGATCGAGCATGACGGCGGCCGCGCGATCGCCGTCGATATGGACGTCACCGATGAAGCGCAAGTTACCGCCGGGGTCAATCGGACGATCGCCTCCTGCGGTGGCCTCGACATCCTGGTCAGCAACGCCGGCATCCAGATCATCGCCCCGATTCACGAGCTGGCCTATGCGGACTGGCGCCGCGTGGTGAGCATTCACCTCGACGCCGCATTCCTCGTCACCCGCGCCGCCTTGCAGCACATGTACGCTCATCACAAGGGCGGCTCGATCATCTACATGGGGTCGGTCCATTCTAAGGAAGCTTCTCCGCTCAAGGCCCCCTATGTAGCGGCCAAGCACGGGATACTCGGTCTCGCCCGGACCGTTGCCAAGGAGGGCGCGCCGTTCGGCGTGCGCTCCAATGTGGTCTGCCCGGGGTTCGTCCGGACCCCGCTGGTCGAACGGCAAATCCCCGAGCAAGCGGCAGCGCTGGGCATCTCCGAGGCTGACGTGATTAAGAACGTGATGCTCAAAGAGACCGTGGACGGCGAGTTTACCACGACGGCAGACGTAGCAGAGACGACGGTATTCTTAGCAGCTTTTCCCAGCAATGCCCTCACCGGGCAGTCGATCGTGGTCAGCCACGGCTGGCACATGAGTTGATACTTCCGTTCGGATGTAGGATGGGAAAACGCGTTTGTGGGATAATACTCCTTAAGAGAGGTGGTCGGAAGCATAAGCGCTCGGCCGCCTTCCATTAATCGTGATTGGAGGCAACTCTATGAATCGCACTGCTCAAGTTGCGATAGCTAGCTTTGCGCTAGCCGCGCTTGTATTTCTTACGACGGCCTACGCGAGCGCGGATCAACGTTTCACGCTCGAAGTCAGCCCCGTTTTCTTCCAAGACAACACGGGCGACTCGGCTGCCCCGCCGCCGCCGGGAACGATCCCGCTCTATTGCACCGGGGGCCAACCTGGATGCCCGAACGGCAATCCACAGACGACGTCAAATCTGCGGCTCGATTACGGTCTGACGTATCAGATCAATCGACGTTGGAGCGTCAATTACGCGCACGCCAACCTCGACTTCTCGATCGGCCGTATCGTGACGATCGTTCCGCTCTCAGTGCTGAGCGGCAGCATCAACGACCGCGTCGATACCGGCACGATCAACTATGCGGCGGGTCACGGTCTGACGCTTAGCGGCGGCTACTCGAGCCACCAACGCGTCGACATCGCGGCAGTTCCGGCGCCCGGCTTCGGCAACTGTTATCTCAACCAAGAAGCCTGCATCGGTGCGACGTCCAACCCGTCGAGCATCAACGCGAACGATTGGTTCGTCACCGGAGCCTATACGTTTGGCCCGCACACGGCGTATCAACCGCCGATGTTCAAGATCAGCGGCAGCATCAATTACTGGCCGCGTCCGGCGAACGGCAATTGCACCGGCGCGAACCCGCAGGCAGCCTGCGGCACCGGTGGGTTTACGCCCACCACCTACGTCGGCAGCGGCGAAACCTATCCGTGGTCGTTCACCTGGTTCCCGCTCTCGGACTTCCCGCCGACAGTTATCAAGCCGGGAACGATTCCGTTCCTCGGATACGAAGCGGCCAACACCTGGTTCCATGCAGAGAACACCCCGGAAACGTACAACGTGATCAACGCCGGACTCGTGCAGATTCTTCCGCACGGTCTCTCGCTGAGCTACGTGTACCTCAAGTTCAACGGCCGTCCGTCGAGTGACACCGTTCCGCCGCCGGATACGATCCGCTTTGCGGTCAGCATCTTCAAACTCACCTACGACCTGCACTTCTAAGTAAACGACGAAGAAGTAAAAAAGCTTCCGGCAACTGCCGGGAGCTTTTTTGCTATAATGCTAGACCTCGGAGGACACTCGCGGTGACCAATTTCGGCGATTTTCAATTTGAGATTTATCTCAACGCATTACACGGGGTTCTTCCTCGCTTGCCGATCCGGTGTGAAGTGTTGGAAGCGAAAGCCCTGGCGGCGATCCCACCAAGTCTTGCGTCGTACGTCGCGGGCGGCTGCGGGAACGAACGCACGCAAGACCTCAACGTCGCCGCGTTCGACCGCTGGGGTATTGTGCCGCGTATGTTCAGAGCGGCAAAAAAGCGCGACCTGTCGATCGATCTCTTTGGTCTCAAACTTCCTACGCCGATATTTATGAGCCCCGTTGGTGTGATCGGTCTGTGCGCACCGGACGGCCACGGTGATATTGCGACGGCACAAGCCGCTGCGCGGACCGGCGTCCCGATGGTTGCATCAACGCTCAGTGTTGATCGACTCGAAGACGTTGCCGCTCACTTTGGGGATACGCCCGGGTTCTTTCAACTCTATACACCCACCGATCGCGACCTCGCCCAAAGCCTGGTGCAGCGCGCGGAAGCCGCCGGCTTCAAAGGTATCGTCATCACGCTCGACACCTGGGTTCCTGGGTGGCGCCCGCGCGATCTGAGCTCGGGAAGTTTTCCGCAGTTGCGCGGGCTCTGCCTCGAAAACTACTTTTCCGACGAACGCTTTCGCGCGATGCTCTCCAAGCCTCCGGAAGCTGATGTCGCGGCCGCCACGATGCAGTGGACCAAGATCTTCGGCAATCCGTTGACGTGGGAAGATCTCCCCTGGCTGCGATCGTTGACCAAACTCCCGTTACTTCTCAAAGGCATTTGCCATCCGGAGGATGCGCGACGCGCCATCGACGGCGGCGTTGACGGGATCTATTGCTCCAACCACGGCGGACGGCAAGCCAACGGCGGCATCGCGGCCATTGACCTATTACCGGGCGTGATTGAAGCAGCCGGCAAGGTGCCGGTGCTCTTCGATTCGGGCGTGCGAACCGGGAGCGACGTGATCAAGGCGTTAGCGATGGGCGCCACGGCCGTTGGTATCGGACGACCGTACGCGTATGGGCTCGCACTCGGTGGTGTCGACGGGATCGTTCACGTCTTGCGCTGTTTGCTCGCGGAAGCCGATTTGCTGATGGCCGTCGACGGCTATCCGACGCTCGCCGATCTCACACCGGAGACCTTGCAGCGGCTGTAGCTACAGAAGGCCGGCTTCTCTCGCGCGCGAGATCGCTTCAACCCGGTTTCGCGCGTCGAGCTTTTGCATCAGGTTGCGCAGATACGCTTTGACGGTATTCGGGCTGAGGTTCATCGCCTCAGCGATTTCGTGATTGGTCTCGCCGATCGCGACGCGGCGCAGCACGTCGTATTCGCGGCGTCCGACCATCGTGCGCGCGCGATTGGGCAGTGTGCTGTGGACCGTTGCGAGCTCTTCGCCGTGCATCGCGCCGAGGATCACCGCGCACAGGTCGGTGCGCGCTGCATCCTTGGCAACGATGCCGCACGCGCCGGCTTCGAGCGCGGCGCACACCGCCGGATGGTCGGGATAGGCGGTAAAGATCACGATACGCGCACGCGGCACGCTGCGGCGCAAAAGCGCGATCAACTCAGGAGCGAGCATGTCGGGAAGGCGCAGATCGCACAGGATGACGTCGGGTAAAACCTCGGCGGCGAGCTCCAGCGCAGCCTTGCCGCTCGGAGCATAGCCCACCATTTCGATGCGCCGTGTCGAAGTTGCGAGCAGCGCAACACCGTCGCGCACGACCGGATGATCGTCGACCACGAGCAACCGGATGGGCGCGAGCGTTACCGGCGCTCTCAACTGCGCACCCACACGCGAAACGTTGTCCCGCCCTCGGGATTGTCGGCGAGTTGCAGCGTCCCGCCGACGCCCGCCAGCGCGTGCTCGATCGCGTCGAGCCCAAATCCGTGGTCGCCTTCATCGTTGTGCGCCGGCTCGCCGCCGGTGCCAACCCCGTCATCGGTGATCGCAAGCGTCACGCCGTTGCCTTGCGTGCCCAGCGTCACGACCACGGACGATGCCTTCGCGTGCTTTTCAATGTTGAGCAGGCCCTCTTTTGCCGCCGCGATGAGCACGCGCGCAGCGGAATCGCCGAGTCGCGGCAACACGTCGAGCATGACGAGGTCGGCTCGTATCGCGCTGCGGACCTCGAAATGATGGATCGCGGCTTGCAGCGCGGAGCCGAGCGCAAGCTGGTCGGTCGGCGTCGCAAGCGCGCGCAGCGAGTCGCGCAACATCGTCGCCGCCTGTTTGGCTTGCGACTCGATCGTGTCAAGCCGCGCGCGCAGGTCG
>PMUE01000060.1:0-202 GCA_003167055.1 Vulcanimicrobiota bacterium
CGTCCTACGCAAACCGCCGAGTTCTACACGAATTTTCTCTTGCTGCTCTCGTATTGGGCCGCGCCCTGGGCCGGCGTGGTGCTAGTCGACTGGTGGCAGTCGGCTGCGCTCGAACGAGACCCCGAACGCATTCCGGCGTGGCGCCCCGGCGCACTGGCTTGGGTGTTGGGCGTCGTCGCCTCGGTCCCGTTTTGGAATCAAG
>PMUE01000060.1:280-3892 GCA_003167055.1 Vulcanimicrobiota bacterium
GGCGCCGGCAAGACCACGACGATGCGCATGATCTTGGGTATTCTCATCCCGGACGCCGGCCGCGTCATCTGGAACGGCGCGCCTATTACCGACAACAGCCGCCGCCACTTCGGCTATCTTCCCGAAGAGCGCGGCATCTACGGCAAGATGAAGGTTCGCGAGCAGATTGCGTACTTCGGTAAACTCCATGGCCTGCGGGAGCCTGATTTGACCAAGCGCATCGATCGCTGGATCGAGCAGCTCGGGCTCGCCGTCTACCAAGATCGGCCCTGCGCCGAACTGTCGAAAGGCAACCAGCAGAAGGTGCAGGTCGCGTGCGCAGCCGTCCACTCACCGCAACTGCTCGTGCTCGACGAGCCGTTCTCCGGGCTCGATCCGGTCAACGCCGACGTGTTGCTCTCCGTCTTGAACGAGTTGCGCAAGAACGGCACGACGCTGATTCTTTCGAGTCACCAGATGTGGCAGCTGGAAGATCTTGCATCGCGCTTCTGCATCATCGCCGGCGGCGTCAATCGTGCCGACGGAACGCTGACCGAATTGCGATCGGCATGGCCCACGCGCGTCGTCCGTGTCTCGCCGCCGAGCGACGCCGTGCGCGCGCGCCTCGAAAGCGTCGCCGGCGAACAACCACTCGCCCACGTCAATGGTGCGATCGACTATCGCGTGCCCGCAAACACCGATTTTGCCGCGCTGCTGCGCGCGTTGGTCGAGGTGGCGCCGGTCACCAAGTTCGAGGCGATCGAGCCGTCGCTTCACGAGATTTACTTGCGCGCGATCGGGGAGAGTGCGGCATGATCGATGATTTCGGCGTCGTCTACGTAGCGGAGATCGTCCGCCGCATTCGCTCGCGTCCGTACATCATCGGGCTGGTCGTCGGCGTGGTCGTGATCGTCCTGCTAAGCCGGTTACCCGCGATGATGGAAGGCGCATTCAGCGGCGGGCATTCAGTACTGCTCGTCGGTGATCCGGCGCTGATCGCGCGCGCGAAGCCGTTGCTCGCCGAAGACTACAAGGTCGTCGGCACGCTCGCGTCCGGTCCGATCGACGACGCGACACTCAAGCGCGACAACGCCGGTTCGGCCGTCGAGCTCCGAGCTGCACCCGACGGCTTGCACGTCACCGTGTATTCGCACGATCCCGGCTCGGTTCACCACGACGAGTTGGCTGCGGCCTTGTTGCCGTTGCAGCTACAGCTCGTCACCCATCGCAGTGCTGGCGCGATAACGAAGATCACGACGATTCCGGTCATCGTAAAACCGGTTGCCTCGAAATTTACGTCGGCCGGTCAAGCCAGCGCCGCGCGTGGGGTGGCCTACACGCTGCTCTTCCTGCTCTACCTCTTGATTATCATGAACAGTCAGCTAGTGATGAGTTCGGTCGCCGAAGAAAAGACGAGCCGCATTGCCGAACTGCTGATTGCATCGGTCAATCCCATCGCGCTCCTGACCGGTAAAATTCTGGCCTCCGCGACGCTCGGTTTTCTCCAACTCGCGGTGTGGATCGCGGCGGCCGTCTACTTAGGCGGAGGCAATGCCTCGCAAGACGCTGGTAGCTCCGGCGCCGCGCTTTCGCTTTCAAATGCACTCGACGTGCTCACGCCGGGGATGGTCATCGCCTTCCTGGTGTTCTTCATCATCGGTTTCTTGCAGCTCTCGACACTGTTCGCCGGCGCGGCATCGCTGATCAATCGCACCGAGGATCTCGGCAGCCTCGCGCTGCCGCTGGTCATGCCGATCGTCTTCGCCTTCATCATCGCAATCGCGGCGTTGGGCTCGCCGGATGCGCCGCTTGCCGTCATTTGCAGTTACCTTCCCCTGCTCGCACCGTTCGTGATGTTCGCACGCATCGCGGTGAGTAACGTGCCGGTCTGGCAAATCGCGCTTTCGATCGGGATCAACCTCATCGCGCTCTACGCGATTGCGGTCTTCGCCGGCAAGATCTATCGCGTCGGCATGCTGCTCTACGGACGCTCGCCGAGCTTGCGCCAAGTCTGGAGCGTCATCCGCAGCTAGAACTCTTCGACCGAAGAGTTAGTGCACGGTTCAGCCGCGGGGCGGATGGCCCCAGCCGGATTGCACGTACGCGCCGTCGATGACGATCGCGGGAACCGTCGGATCGCCCTTGGTGTAGGCGAACATCGCCTCACGGGCGCGGCGATCGTTTTGCGCATCGTGCTTGGTGTAGGCGACACGGTTGCGATCGTAGTACGCGAGCGCGTCGCGACAATAGGGGCAACTGGGGCTGATGTAGAGTTCGAGCTTGGCGCCGACCGGCGGATGCTCGACGTCGATGGCCATAACGAGAGGCCTAGATTCTCGGCGGCGAAGGAGGACCCATGCCGCTGGTTTTGGTGCCGACGCCGCTTGGAAATCTTGGTGACGTGACCCGTCGCGCGATCGAGGCGCTGCGCGAGGCGGAGTTGATCGTCGCTGAGGATACGCGCGTTGCGCGCAAACTCTTGAGCGCGCTTGCTATCGGTCCCAAAGAGCTTTGGAGTTATCGCGAGCAAAACGCCGAGGCAGTCACCGCCGGCATTCTCGAACGCGCGCGCAGCGCAAACGTCGTCCTCGTGACCGACGCCGGGATGCCCGGAATCTCAGATCCCGGCAGCGAGCTGGTTGCGGCGGCGCGCATCGCCGGGATCGCAGTCGACGTGCTTCCCGGCCCGAGCGCGGTCATCGGCGTCGCCGCACTCAGCGGCTTCCCGCTGCGGCGGTTTGTCTTCGAAGGCTTTCCGCCGCGCACGTCATCGGCTCGCCGTGAAGCCTTTTTGCACGCGTTGCGCGCACAGGCGACGACGATTTGGTACGAGTCGCCGCAGCGTATCGTCGCAACGCTCGCCGATCTCGCGGCGGTCGCCGCGGATGCGCAGGTTTTTTTGGTGCGCGAATACACCAAGCGCTTCGAACAACAGGTGCTCGGCACGCCGCTCGACGTCGCCGCGGCGTTGAGCACGCCGGTGCGCGGCGAGATCGCGTTTGCAATTGCGCCGTACGCGCCGGCCGCCATCGTGCCCGTGGCACTCGATCTCGACGCCGAGATCGACCTCCTGCTCGAGCGCGGCGCCAGTGTTGCCGAAATCGCGCGGGATTTGGTGCGGCGCGGTGCGGGCGAGAGGCGCGACCTCTACGCTCGGGCGAGCGAGCGGAAGTCCGCCCGGCGGTAGCATGCGGCGACCGGCCCGCCGCCGAACAAGCATCCTCTTAAAATGAGCCGCGCCTTCTACGTCACCACACCGATCTATTACATCTCGGGCAATCCCCATATCGGCCACGTCTATACCACGGTCGTGGCCGACGTGCTTGCGCGGGCAGCCCGCGCGTGTGGACCGGCGTTCTTTCTCACCGGCACCGACGAACACGGGCAGAAAGTCGCCAACGCCGCCGCCGAGCACGGGAAGACGCCCCAGGAGTGGTGCGACGAACTCGTTCCGCGCTGGCAATCGTTGTTTAAGACCTACCACGTGCAGTACGATGACTTCATCCGCACGACGCAGCCGCGGCACACGACCAAAGTGCAGCGCGTGTTCGAACGGCTGCGCGAAACCGGTGACGTCTACCTCGGGAAGTACGAGGGCTGGTACTGCGTCAACGACGAGACGTTTTGGCTCGA
>PMUE01000060.1:3972-4111 GCA_003167055.1 Vulcanimicrobiota bacterium
TGGTTCGACGCGCTGCTCAACTACATTACCGCGATCGGCTGGTCGGAAGATAACGAGCGCTTTCACTCGCTCTGGCCGGCTAACGTGCAATTGATCGGCAAAGAGATCGCACGCTTCCACACGATCATTTGGCCCGCGA
>PMUE01000133.1 GCA_003167055.1 Vulcanimicrobiota bacterium
CGTGTCTCAGTTCCAGTGTGGCTGGTCGCTCTCTCAAGCCAGCTACCCATCGGAGTCTTGGTAGGCCGTTACCCCACCAACTAACTAATGGGACGCAGTCCCGTCTCTTAGCGCATTGCTGCTTTCATCGTCAAGCGATGCCGCTCGACGATCGTATGCGGTATTAGCTAACCTTTCGGCTAGTTATCCCCCACTAAAAGGAAGGTTGACTACGTGTTACTCACCCGTCTGCCACTAGGTATTGCTACCTCGTTCGACTTGCATGTGTTAGGCACGCCGCCAGCGTTCGTCCTGAGCCAGGATCAAACTCTCCATAAAAATTTTTATGGAGACATGATAAACATGGCTCTATATTTCGCTGTTGCTTTTTCAGATGTGACTGCGAATCAACATCGCTACAAATCTTGCGATTCATAACAGCTAGAATTGTACGTTCTCGCGATTCTCAAAAGACTTGACCTACTTGCATCTGCCTTACGGCGAATGCTTTTGACCTTGTCTTAGAGGTCGGAGACCCACAGACTTATTTGCTGCTGTACTGTTCAGTTTTCAAGGAGCGAACGGCTCGGGCACCGGCAACCAAAACGCGCATCTTTCGATCGCGCTTTAGATGGGGGGTGTCCAAGCCAACCCGGCTATAGTATCGAAGCGCGTGACGCGTGTCAAGCGCGATTTCGTACTTTTTCTCCAGCGCCGCGACGAAGATCGCAGCCGCCGGACCTGGACTATCAGGGTACCATAAAGGACCCTCAGAAGCCAGGAGGAGTTGCGCTTACGAGCGGGCGCTTGCCCGCTCGCGCGCTCGCCGGCGCGCCGCCTTGGCCTGGTTGCCGCAGGTATCCATGTTGCACCAGGTGCCGCAGCCGTTCTTCGTTTTATCGTAGAAGGCAAACAAGCAACTGTGCTTGCGGCAGGCCTTGAGCCGAGGCCATGTCCCGTCGCGCAGCGCATCGTAAACCGCGGCTGCGAGCACGCCGCGCAGGCCTTCGGCCCCGGAACGCTGGGCCGGTTCGAGCTCGGCTCCACCGCCACGGGCGAACCGCATCTCGAGGCGAACCCCGCCAAGCTGCTCGGCCAGGAACCGCCATGCGTCGCCTTCGTCACCCTCGCCCGTGTGGGCGAGGAGCGCGGATCGGAAGGCTTCCCGCAGCTCGCGCAATTCGGGAAGCTCCCCCGGTGCGAGTCCCGCCGGGTCGACCCCGGCGTCAGTGAGCCAGACGCGAGCGCTGGCGAGATCCGCGAATGCGTCGAGGGTCTCGGGGTGCTCGAGGTCGATCGAGTTCACGAAACTGCGGACGAGTTCGAGCGAGCCGGGTGCTGTGCTATCTTTTGGCACACCGTGAGTATATCACCAGCAAAGCGAGTTGACAAGTTACTATCACCAGCGTATGCTGTTTGTTAGTTACTTCTCTGGAAAGGCACGAAGTCATGATCCTCCCCTCGTCGGCCCGCCGCCCGCTCGTCCGCACCACCATCGACCTGCAGTTAGAGCGGCCAGACCGCCGGACGGACGACCTGTTCCGCGGCTGGGGTGTCCATCTCACGACGAGCCGCATGCTCTAGCAATGATTCGCACAGCGCTCGCTCGGCGCGCCTTGCACGACCACAGCAAAGCCCGCTATGATACCGGGATCATGANNACTGCGCCGCAGCTTTCTGCTTACCGATGAGCGGCTCAAGGCGAACTTCCGCTTCGGCCTCTTGCTCGAGACGCTCGATAAAATCGCCGAAGAGACGGCGCTCGCGTACGTCGCCGAGAGCCATCCGCACGCGCGGTTCGTGACCGCCGCAATCGATAGCATCCGCGTTCGTAATGCGCCCGATGTCGGACGCGACATGCATTTGCTCGCGCGTGTGAACTATATCGGACGCACGTCGCTTGAAGTGGGCGTTCGCATCGAGCAACCCGGCGACGACGGTCCGCATCACGTCGCGTCGTGCTACTTCACGATGGTCGCGCGCAGCGGCACCGGCGACGACGCGGAAAGCATCGAACTGGCGCCATTGCGCTACGAGGATGAATACGAACTGCGGCGCGAGCGGCGCGCGATCAAACGACGCGCCAAATACCGCGATGCGCAAAACGAAGCCGTTGAACCGCCCTCGCGGGAGGAATACGCTGTATTGCAAGACCTGCACGCCGCGCAAGACCGGGCCGACTTCGCCGGCTCGCTCGTTCGCGACCTCACCACGACGAGCTACGACCTGACCTATCCCGAGCACGAAAACGTTCCGAAGAAGATCTTCGGCGGATACATCATTCATCGTGCATTCATGTACTCGGCGATGTGTGCCGAGTTGATTGCTCCCGACAGGCCGACCGTCGTCGCCGTGAACCGCATCAACTTCCACCATCCCGTTCGCATCGCCGATAAGCTACAATTCACGAGTCGCATCACGTACACGGGTTGGTCATCGGTCTGCGTCGAGACCGACATCGTTCGCATCAGCCGCGATCGCGCGAGCACCTCGCTGTGCAACACTTGTATCTTCACCTTTGCCAATGTCGACGCTGACCTCCAGCCCCGCGCCGTACCGCCGGTCTATCCGACGACCTACGCCGAAGACGCGCGCTATCTTGCAGCGAGCCGCCGGCACCTCACCCACAAGGCAATCGTCAACCAACTCCGCACCACCGCGTAGCTTCACGCGCGCAGGTAAAGTGCCTTAAGATACTCCGTCTCGGGCATCGCCGGATGCACCGGATGATCGGGGGGCTGGCCGTGGCGCTCGAGAATCTGCATGCGCCGGCCGACTGTGCGCGCGGCATCGTACGCGGCGCGCTGCAGACGTTCGGGTGCAAGATGATACGAGCACGATGAACTGAGCAAGAAGCCGTCCTCGCGCAACAACCGGAACGCGGCTTCGTGCAACCGTTCGTACTGACGCTCGCCCGCGCCCGCGTCCTTGCGCCGCTTGATCAGCGCCGGCGGATCGAGAATCACAACCTCAAAACGGCGCCCCTCGCCGTGCAGGCCGCGCATCACCTCGAGCGCATCGCCGACCAGGCCCTCGATCTCGCCGCCGGTCGCGCGCGCATTGTCGTCGGCGTATTCCAGCGCCAGTTCCGATTGATCGATGCAGGTTACCGTCGCCGCGCCGGCCTTGAGTGCGGAAACCGCCCACCCGCCGACGTACGAAAAGACGTCGAGCACGCGATCGCCGGAATGAACGTAGCGCCGCAGCCGCGCGCGATTGTCGCGTTGATCGTAGAAATACCCGGTCTTCTGCCCGGCACGCAGCGGTGCTGCGATCTGCATGTCACCTTCGAGGACCACGACGCGCTCGGGAACCTCGCCGAGCGCTTGATCCAGCGGCTCGATGCCTTCGAGCGCACGCGTCGATCCGGCATTGCGCAAGAGCAACCCTTTTGGAGCAATCACCTGCGTGAGTGCGGTGACGAACAGCTCGCGCAATGCAAGCGCACCTGCGGTGTTGAGCTGTGCAACGCACACGTCGCCATAGCGATCGACCACAAACCCGGGCAAGCCATCCGACTCGCCGAAGATCAAGCGATAAAACGGCGCGGCATAGAGCGCTTGGCGAAGGGCGAGCGCGCGTTCGATACGCGAACGAAACCACCCGATGTCGATCGTCGCGCGCACGTCGCGGGTGAGAATGCGCGCGCAGATCAAGGCATTCGGATTGACGTAGGCAATGCCGACCGGATTGCGGCCGGTATCGACCACCCGCGCGAGCTCGCCCGGCTTAAACGCCGTCAGCGGCGTTTGTTCGATCGCGACCTCGTTCGAGAAGATCCAATTATGACCAAGGCGGACTCGCTTGTCCGCCTTGGCTTGGAGTCGTAGTTCACGCATCGGCGCGCGCTGCTTTACGTCCTAAACCTTGCGCGACATCGTTTTGGCCTGCATGAACAGCAGCAAGTAATCGGGGCCGCCGGCTTTACTGTCGGTACCCGACATGTTGAAGCCGCCGAACGGGTGGACGCCGACGTACGCGCCGGTGCTCTTGCGATTGAAGTAGAGATTGCCGACGAAGAAATCTTCCTTGGCGCGTTCGATCTTGGCCTCGTCGCTGGTGTAGAGCGAACCGGTCAGACCAAACTCGGTGTTGTTCGCGATCTCCATCGCATGGTCGAAATTCTTGGCTTTGATGATCGCCAGCACCGGACCAAAGATCTCTTCTTGTGCGATGCGCGCCTTCGGATCGACATCGGCGATGACGGTCGGCTCGAGGAAGTAGCCTTCGTTGCCTACGCGGCTTCCGCCGGAGATCACGCGGCCTTCCTTCTTCCCCGTCTCGATATAGTCTGAGATCGACGTGAGGGCGGCCTCGTTGACCACCGGACCCATGTAGGTCGATTGCTGTTCCGGATCGCCGACCGTGATTTTCGCAACGCGGTCCTTGAGTTTGGCGACGAATTGATCGTAGATCGGCGCTTCGACGATCGCGCGCGAACACGCCGAACACTTCTGTCCTTGGAAGCCGAACGCTGAGACCGCAACGCCTTCAACGGCAGCGTCGAGATCGGCATCGGCGGCGACCACGATCGAATCCTTACCGCCCATCTCGGCGACGACACGTTTGATCCACTTCTGCCCGGGCTGCGGCTTGGCCGCAAGCTCGTTGATGTGTAAGCCGACTTCCTTCGAACCGGTAAACGAGATGAAACGGATCTGCGGATGACCGACGATCAGATCGCCGATGACACTGCCCGAGCCCGGAATGAAATTGACCACGCCCTTGGGCAAACCGATCTCGTGCAACAGATCGACGAACCAGGCCGCAATGATCGCCGAATCGCTTGACGGCTTGAGCACCACCGTGTTGCCGGCGACGATCGCCGCCGCGGTCATGCCCATCATGATCGCGCCGGCGAAGTTCCACGGCGGAATCACGGCGCCGCCGCCGAGCGGAATGTAGGTCAAGGTGTCGCGCTCGCCCGGAAGCTGC
>PMUE01000218.1 GCA_003167055.1 Vulcanimicrobiota bacterium
GTCCGTTTCGCCGGAGTAACTAATTGCGAGAACAACGTCCCCGTCCGCTACGACCCCCAGATCCCCGTGCAACGCATTGAGAGAGTTGAGCACCACCGCCGGGCAGCCCGTGCTGGTGAGCGTCGCGGCGATTTTCTCGAAAAGTTCGCGCGGCGTGCCGCAGACCGCTTCGACCATCTCCGGCGTGTATCGTCCGTAGTGGCGACGCAGCAGGCTGAGCACGCAGCGCTCGTGCTGCATCGTCGGATCGGTCTTGATGTGGCCTTTTTCGTCGCGCTCCCAGGTCCACGTACCGAAATCGTACACGAGCCCATCGGCATCGTAACCCGAGAACATGCCACCGAGGTCCTCGGTGTCCTTGAAGTCGGCGCTGACGATGAACGGCGCATTGGTATATGCGGTCACGTACTCTTTGAAATAGTTCTCGTTGGTCAGCAGATAGTTGATGATTGCGCCCAGGAACACGATGTCGGTACCGCTGCGTATCGGCGCGTAGATGTCCGCGACTGCCGAGGTGCGGGTAAAGCGTGGATCGACATGAATGATCGTTGCGCCGCGTTCTTTCGCCTCCATCACGAAACGAAATCCCACCGGGTGCGCCTCAGCAAAATTCGAGCCCTCGATCAGGATGCAGTCAGCGTTAGCCAGATCGGGAAGCCACACCGTCGCGCCGCCGCGACCGAACGAGGTGCCGAGACCCGGCACCGTCGAGGAGTGTCATATTCGGGCTTGGTTTTCGATCGAGACCACGCCCAGCGAATGCATCAGCTTGCCGAGCATGTAGTTTTCTTCGATCCCGAAGGTTGCGCCGCCAAGCGTCGCGATGCCCAGGGTGTGATTGACGCGTTTGCCGTCGCGCATGTGAACGAACGTTTCGTCGCGCGTTTTCTTGATATGCTGCGCGATGCGCTCGAGCGCCCATTCGAGCGGCCGGTTTTCGTAGCGATCCGAATACGGCGCGCGATACTTGACCGTCGTCCAACGCTGGTCGTTGACCGTAAGTCCGAATAGCGCCGAACCTTTGGGACACAAATGGCCGCCGTTGATCGGACTCTCCGGGTTGCCTTCGACGTCGAGCAGTTTGCCGTCGTCGTCGACGTACGCGAGCGTGCTGCAACCTACCGCACAGTAGCCGCAGAGGCTGGTGACGGCCTTTGCGCCGCTGATGCGCGCCTTTAACGTTTTGGTTCGCTGCGACGCAACGTTGGGCAACAGGCCGACGTGCTCGCGCAATTCCGTGCCGTCGCGGGGAAGGAGCTTCGTTAGGTCAACGGTCGTTTTCACGCGCGCCCTCCGAGTCTAAACGGGGGCCGTTGCCGGCCCCCGCACCTTTTGAGCAATTATACCCCAGAACTACGCGGTTGCGGTCTTGGGTTGCCCGGTCGGTTTCTTCACGAAGAACGGGATGATCGCTGCGATGAGCAGCATGAGCGCGACCCACGGCATTGCGCCGGTGAACGAGCCGGTGTGGTCCTTCACGAAGGCCGCGACGAGTGGCCCAACCAGACCCGCGAAGCCCCATGCGGTGAGGATGAAGCCATAGATCTGTCCCAGGTACTTCGTACCGAAGAAGTCCGCGGTGAACGAGGGCATCACACCGAAGCCGCCGCCGTAGCAGGCGAGCACGATGGCGAAGCCGATGCAGACCAGCACGGGCTGATGCAGGCTCCCGAGGATGAAGAAGATCACCACCTGGACGAGATACATGACCGTGTAGGTGAGCCCGCGTCCGATGCGATCCGAAATCGATCCCCAGAAGAATCGGCCCAGTGCATTGAAGATCGCAAGCAAACCGTAGAGCGGTGCGACAACTGCGGCGGTCAAGCCGGTGAGGTCGCTAAGAATCGGCACGGCGTTCGAGATGATCAGAATGCCCGCCGTTACGTTGAGGAAGAGCAGCAGCCACAGCAAATAGAGCTGCGGCATAGCCAGTGCTTGCGAAGGTGTGTAGCTCGGCCCGCTCGCTGCGGCTTGCGCAACCGCGCCCGCTACGGTATAGCCGGTGGGCGGATTGCTGAGCAGCCAGGCGCAGATCCCACCGAAGATGATGAAGATCACGCCGGACCAGATAAAGATGTTCATGACCGATTGGATTTGATCCGCCGAGAGTTGATATTGCGCCGGATCGAACGTCGTTCCAGCTTTAATTGCCGCCGCACGCGCGTCGGCGTAGAGGCCGGAGGCCTTCGCGGCCGATGCGAACCCGGCAATGCGCGGAACGATTTGGTTGTAGAAGAATGCGCCGAATCCGAATCCCATCACGACGAGGCCCGTGGCCATGCCGCGCCGGTCAGGGAACCATTTGGCGATCACGGCAACCGGCGTGACGTACGCCATGCCTCCGCCGATTCCACCAATCAATCCATAGCACAGGTAGAGCCACCATTTGCCAAACGCGATCGTGCCAAGACCGGCGAGCAATAAGCCGATACCCCAAAGAATGACGCCGACGGTGGTAACCGTTCGCGGACCCACGCGATCTTGCCAGCGGCCGCCGATGACCGTACCGATGCCGAAGCAAAAAATAGCGACGGCGAACGCCCAGGTGACGTCGGCGTTAGTCCAGTTGAACGCCGCAAGAAGTGGACGAGTGAAGATACTCCAGGAGTACACCGTACCGATGCACAGCATCACGCCGATGCCGGCAATCAAGATTCCCCAGCGATTACCCGAGGACGCGGGATTGGAAGCCATGCGCGTTTCTCCCTTATGAAGCTCGGTGACCATGCGTGCTACTGTGAATGCTTGATGGGTACTTTACCCTAGGCACAGTAAGACCTTGGCCGCTTGGCTCGCCAAAGTTTAGCGTGGTTTGTGCCCCGCGACGTGCGCCAGCATATCGTTGAGCACGCGCGGGTCGGCGGACGTCGGCGTCGCAGGGCGACGCGATAAAGAACGTCGTGCGCTGATCGTCGACGCGATCGGGGCCATTTTGTGAATCGTCGTCAATCGCAAAGATTGCACCGCGCGGCCCACTTGCGTGAATCGAAAAGATGTCCGTGTAGCCGGCGTGTATGGTGACGTCATTCGCAAGATCATCCGCAACCACGCCGGCCGGCGATTGCGAACGCGGCGGCAAGGGAAAGAACCAGCATCCAAGGGCGCTTCATAGAGGAGGTGCGCCGCCCCGGAAACGGCAACCCTCGACCCCTTAAGGAGTGTTAAAACCATCGTGGATCTGTCGTCAATCACCGTCTACGCAAACGGCAAATTTTGCCGCTACGATGAAGCCAAAGTTGGCCTGCTGACGCATGGCCTGCAATATGGCACGGGCTGTTTCGAAGGGATCCGCGGGTATTGGAGCCCGAGCGAACGCGAGCTCTACCTCGTCCTGTTGCGCGAGCACTACGATCGGTTGAAAACGTCGGCCAAGATTCTGATGATGAACATTCCGCATTCAGTCGACGAGCTGATCGATCTCACCGTCGAGCTGAGCGCTCGCAACCGGTTTGAGACCGACATCTATATTCGTCCCTGTATCTTCAAAGCGGCCGAAGACATCGGCGTGCGGTTGCACAATGTCCCCGACGCGTTCGCGATCATTCCGGTGCCATTCGCGAATTATCTCGACACGAGCAAAGGGCTCAATGTCTGTATCAGCTCGTGGCGCCGCGCTGATGACTCGATGGCGCCCCCGCGCGCCAAGATCACCGGCCTGTACGTGAACTCGGCGCTAGCGAAAAGCGAAGCGATCACCAACGGCTACGACGAAGCGATCTTGCTATCGCACGACGGACACGTCGCCGAAGGTTCGGCTGAAAATGTCTTTCTCGTGCGCCACGGTAAGCTGCTCACGCCGGATCCTTCTCAGAACGTGCTCGAAGGCTGCACGCGTCGCGCGATCATGGATATCGCGGCGAGTTTTGGCGTCGAGACGATCGAACGATCGGTCGACCGCGGCGAACTCTACGCCGCCGACGAGCTGTTCTTCACCGGCACCGCCGCCGGCATCGGATACATCGCATCGGTCGATCGTCGGATCGTCGGCGACGGCACGATGGGCCCAATCACACGCATGCTCGGCGAAACGTATCAGCGCGCCATCCGCAACCAAGACCCTCTGTGGAGTCACTGGCTCACCGCAACCTACGCCTCAAAAACGAAAGCAACGGTATAGCAGCTCGCGTCATTGCACTCCGACGCGAAGTCTACAACATTTTTCGCCTTCACACGGATGTGAACTTCAAAACTTCGTTTTGCGAAAAATGTGTCGAAGCAGAAAGCCCGCACGATGCGGGCTTTCGAGCGTCTTCACGTCGGGAGTGCAATTATGCGAGCTATCTATTACCGTTGCTTGGAGTGTTGGGGTTGCTGTGCTGCCAATAGCGTAGATCCGGTGATGTCAGGCCGTCGGTTTCGGTGAAGGCGCCGATGCCGGTAAGGTTGCGCCATGCTCCCATGCGTGCTTCGGTTTGGAATGTCAGGAGCGAGAGTGCGCGGATAAAGGTGCGGCCCATGTCGAGCGACGGTAGGTGCGTGGTCATCACGGCGATGACGTACGGATCGTCGCCGTAGACGATGCCGACGTCATTGAGCGTGTCGAAAAAGCTTCCGGTCTTGTGCGCGATAGCTATGCCGGGCGGCAACGGTTCGGGGAGCAGCGTGTTGATCTGATCCCCCTCGAGAATCGAAATCATCTCGTTGGACGACCAACCGTCGACAAGTTCGCGCTTGGCCATCATCGTGAGCAGGCGCACCATATCGGCTGGTGACGATTCGAGGGCTTGTCGAACCGCCCAGTTGTCGGTGCGCACGTACCCGCGCAAATGCGTCTTATCGAGCCCCAGATGGTACATCGTACGGTTGATGCTGCCAACACCAACGAGACGGATCAGCATGTTTGTTGCCGTGTTGTCGCTGATGTCGATCATCTTGTCGAGTAATTCGTCGACCGTGAACGTGCTGCCGACGGATGCGTCGCACAACTCGCCCGAGCCGTAGTCTTTGTCGCTCGCGAGCAGCGTGACGCGGCGATCGAGTTCGAATCGTCCGGCTTCGAGCTGGCGGAAAACTTCGACCATCACCGGCACTTTGATCGTCGATGCCGCGGGCATCACGGCGCCCGCGTTATAGCCGACGTGATAGCCGGTAGCGAGGTCCATCACTTCGACCGCGGTCGAAGCGGGAAAGCGCACGACCATGCGATGGAGGTCGGCGCGTAACGATTGCATCGGAGGGGGGACGAGCGTCGCCTGCGCGGGTGTTGACACCCAGAGGTAGGGCATCACAATTCCCGCGATTATGGCAATGACGTAACGAACTGCCCGCAAATCGCCCACGTTGCTGGCAGTATATCACAACCGGCAATAGTTTTTCTGGTGTGTGCTTGAACCCTTAGAACGGAACGCCGTCCGCGGCAGGCGCACGAACTCGTCCAGTGACGCCGGCGAGCGCGATAAGCGCCGCGATATACGGCAACGCCTGCATGGCGTTTGCGGGAAGCCATGCAATCTGGCCTTGCAGCACGTATTGTAAAGCTTCGAAAAAGCCGAAGATGACGCAGGCGACGGTTGCGCCGACCGGATGCCAGCGGCCGAAGATCACCGCTGCGAGTGCGATGAATCCCCGCCCGGCGGTCATGCCGTCCGAATACAGATTCAGCTCGCCAATCGAGAGAAAGGCGCCGCCGAGACCGGCGAGCGCACCGCTGAGTATGACCGCGTAAGTGCGTAAAAGTAGCGGATTGAGGCCGGCAGATACGACCGCGCTGGGATTTTCTCCGGACGCCCGGATCCGTAGTCCCCAGGGCGTGCGGTAGAGCACCCATTGCAGCAGCGCGGCGAGCGCAAACGCCAGCACGACAAGCACCCAATACGAACTTCCCAGGCTCGCGACTTGCACGCTCGCACCCGGCTGGTTGAAGAGTAAGACCAACCCATACGCAGCGCCGCCGGCGCAGATCAGGTTGATACCGGTGCCCGCCACAATCTGATCGACTTTAAACCGGGTTGCCGCAAAGGCGAGCAGGTAGCCGAAGAGCGCGCCGGCGCCGATGCCGGCAGCCAGACCGAGTATCGGGCTGTGCGTTGCAAACGAGGCAACGACCGCGGTGAACGCGCCCGCTGCCATCATGCCCTCGAGCCCGATGTTGATGACTCCTGAGCGTTCCGAGATCACCCCGCCGAGCGCTGCGTAGATGATCGGTGTCGCTTTGACGAGCGTCAGAGCGAAGAGCGTGACGATCAGTTCGTTCATGGGAGCGTCCCTTCGACGCGTGTCGCGACGTAACGCCGCGCCGCGAGCACCAGGATGATCAGGCCTTCGATGACGTGGATCGCATCTTTGGGCACTTGCGCACTTGCCTGCATCGCGAGGCCGCCGGACTCGAGAATGCCGAAGCCAAAGGCCGCAAGACAAATCCATAACGGTTGCAGATCACCGACCAGTGCAACGGCAATCGCGGTGAAACCATATCCCGGAGAGAGTTGCGTGTTGAAGCGATGCAACTCGCCCGAAACGATCGTCGCGCCACCGACGCCGGCGATCGCGCCGGAAAGCGTAAGCGCAAGCCACGTCAATCGGCCGAGGTTGATGCCGCTACGGCGTGCAGCCTCCGGCGCTTCGCCACTGGCGCGCAGATCGTAACCGAAGACCGTGCGGGCGAACACCCACTGCAAGAGCAGCGCGAGTGCCAGTGCAAAGAGCAACGCAATTGAAAGTCGCGTCCCGGGCAAGAGCGCCGGCAGCCAGTATTTCGGATCTAGCCATGCCGTCTCGGCGCCCGCGGCGAGCGGGCCCTTGAGCGGGCCGCTCACGAGTTCGAGTGCGAACGCGGCAGCGACGAAGTTGAGCATGAGCGTCGCGATGATCTCGTTCGCCCCGAAGCGCGCCTTCATCCAGCCCGCGATCGCACCCCATGCGCCGCCGCCGATTGCACCGGCGATCAGCATCAGCGTGATGCCGATCGGTCCGGGCACCGTGAGCACGGCGCCGAGTGCACCCGCGCACAATGCGCCGATGAGCAGCTGTCCCTCGGCACCGATATTAAACAGACCCGCGCGAAACGCGAGACAGATGCCAAGCGCGGGAAAGAGGAGCGCCGTCGTCGCCACGAGTGTTTCGCCGATTTCGTTACGGCCGCCAAGTGCGCCGACGAAGAGCGCGCGGAAGCCGTCGAGCGGGCTCGTGCCGGCGACGATCATCGCGAGCGA
Organism: Vulcanimicrobiota bacterium; assembly: GCA_003167055.1. GTDB lineage: Bacteria > Vulcanimicrobiota > Vulcanimicrobiia > Vulcanimicrobiales > Vulcanimicrobiaceae > Aquilonibacter > Aquilonibacter stordalenmirensis. Next base: position 7,152 of record PMUE01000218.1, read on the forward strand.
CATCAGCACGACGATCAAGACAATCGCGCCGAGCGGTCCGGCGACGATGCGGCTCGAGCGGTTCATGCCGACCCGGCCATGAGCCGGCCGATCGCTGCGCGATCGAACGCGTCGCGATCGAAGCTCCCGAGCACTGCGCCGCGGTACATCACGATCACGTGATCGGCGAGCGCGAGAATCTCGTCGAGTTCGAATGAAATCAGCAACACGGCTGCGCCGCGGTTGCGCGCCTCCATCAAGCGTGATTGCACGAGCGCGGCAGCGCCGACGTCAACGCCCCGCGTCGGGTTATAGGCGAGCACGAATTGCGGTTCGTCGATGAGCGCGCGCCCGACCACGAGTTTCTGCTGATTGCCGCCCGAGAGCGTGCGCACCGCAACGTCGAAGTTGGCAGCGCGCACGTCGAGGCGCTCACAAATGGCTGCGGTGTCGACGCGTGCCCGCACGCGATCGAGCTCGAGTCCGCGCCGCGCGGCCTTGCGGTGCTGCCGCCCTAGCAACGTATTCTCAACCAGCGACCAGTTCATGACCAGCGCTTCGCGCTGACGGTCTTGCGGGATGATGCCCATCGTGCCGCTGCGTTCGATGATCCCGGTGTAGTCGATCAGTCCGGCGAGCGCATCGGCCAGCGTCGATTGGCCGTTTCCTTCAACGCCGGCGATGCCGACGATCTCACCTCCGCGAACGTCGAGAAAAAAGTCGTTGAGTTGCGTTGCTCCGCGGCCGGCGCATAGATCTTTGACGTGCAGGCGCGGCGTGAGTTCGGTGCGGGCACGCGCGGCGACCGGAGGCACTTCGCCACCGACCATGGCGCGCGCGATCGCATCAATGCTCGTCGCACTCGTCAGCGTGCGCTCCACCACTTTGCCGTGTCGCATGACCGTCACCCGCGTCGCGTACGCGATGACTTCTTGCAATTTGTGCGTCACGATCATGATCGCGGTGCCGCGGGCCGCCAGCTGCACGACGGTGGCGAAGAAGCTCTCGATCTCGGCCGGTGCTAGCGCCGCGGTCGGTTCGTCGAGCAAGAGCACGGCGGGGTCGCGGTCGAGCTCGCGTAGCAATTCCACGCGTTGTTGCACGCCGATCGGTAAGGTGTCGACGAAGGCATTGGGATCGATCGGGAGCCCGTTGCGCTGCGCGATCGCCAGCACTTGTGCTCGCGCAGCCGCTTCATCGATGCGCCAGCCCTTGTGCGGTTCGCGCCCGAGTAAGACGTTTTGCCAGACGCGCAAACGTCCGATCAGCTCGAAATGTTGGTGCACCAGGCCGACCGTGCCGCGCGCGGTGACCGTGCCCGCATCGGGTAGCAGCTCGCCGAAGGCGATCGCCGAAAGCGTCGATTTTCCGGCGCCGTTCTCGCCTACGAGCGCGTGAATCTCCCCCGGATAGAGATCGAGGTCGACGCCGTCAACCGCCACCACACCGGGAAAGGCCTTGCGGATGCCGCGCAGCGTCAGCGCCGGTTCCATCACAGGGCCACCGGTTTAAAGGATGCCAGCGCTTCGCGCGAGTCGGGCGGTGTGATCTTTCCGTCGACGATGGCCGTTTCAATCGCTTTGAGGCGCGCGAGATTCGCCGGGCCGATCGCGGCCTTCGTGTAGCGGAAATCGGTCAAACCGATCGCGCCGTCTTTCAATCCAAAAATGACGTGGCCGCGCATCGGATGGCCATCGCGCAATGCCTTCGCGACGACGAACACGGCTACGTCGACCTTCTTTACCATCGAGGTCAGCACTTTGCCCGGCACGAGACCATCTTGATCCGAGTCGACGCCGATCATGTAGCAACCTTGGCGTGACTTCACCGCATCGGCGGTTCCCAGGCCCGCTTTGCCTGCCGCGGCGTAGATGATGTCGGCGCCCCCGTCATAGAGCAGATTCGAAAGTTCTTGTCCGGCGGCAACGTCATCGAAGCTGCCGGCATACTTTACGTCGACGCGGATCGACGGATCGATCTCGCGCGCGCCCGCGATATAGCCGGCTTCAAATTTCCGAATCAACGGAATGTCTTGGCCGCCGAGAAAGGCGATGTGATGCGTCTTGCTGACCATTGCGGCGAGCGCGCCCGCCAAGAACGATCCGTCCTGTTCGCGAAACGTAATCGAGACGACGTTGGGATCGTCGACGACGGCGTCGATGATCGCATACTGTTGCGCCGGATTTTGCTTCGCGACCGAATCCAGATCGAGGCCCATGAGAAACCCGATCGCGTACACCATGCCGTAGTGCAGGTTGGTGAGCGCGATCAAGTTCGGTTGATAGTCGGCGGCAGAGCGCGATTGGAGCACCTGGATGTAGGCGCCGAGTTCGGATTTTGCGCGCAGAAGACCGCGATACGCCGAGTCGTTGAACGAACGATCGCCTAGTCCGCCGACGTCGGTCACCATGCCGAGCGTGATCTGCCCCGGCGCCGGTCCGCGGTGCTGACCGCACCCGGCACACGCGAACGCGCAGACCGCTGCTAGGAGTGCGGCGACGGCCGACTGCTTCATCGCGGCTGATGTACGACTCGGGGAGGCCGATGCCTTCGTACCGAAGGCGCCGCACATGCAGGTCAGAGATTTACGGCGCGAGCCTCCTCGTCGCTGGAACGAGCAAATCGACGGCGTCATGTGGCTGCCGCGCTTGATCGACAAGGCGCGCGCGGCGCTCCACGGCACGCTTGGCACCTATTTGTATGGACAATCACCGGTCGATCGCGATTTTCTGCACACACTTGGGCTCGGGCATCGTGAGTTTGCCGAAATTGTCGCGAATGCACCCGGCGATTGCGGCGTGGTCGAGGCGCTGCTTGCTCGGGATCCTGCATGCATCGATCGTGCGCGTCGTTGGACCCAGGACTATCCGCGTACGTTTGGCGCGTTTCTCTATACACTCGACGTCGATGACGGTTACGCACCCGGCGTGGGTTTCCTCAAACCATTCAGTAACGCGCTCAGCAACGGCATCACATGGCTGATGAAGCGCATCTATCCGAAAAAGCCCACCGAAGGGATCACCTCAAAATGGTAGCCCGTACGAGTCACAGCCGCACCGCGCGCGTCGACGTCATCGGCGTGCCGATGGATCTGGGCGCTAGCCGTCGCGGCGTCGACATGGGGCCGTCGGCCATCCGCTACGCGCAGCTTTACGATCGCCTGCGTGAACTCGGCATTCCCGAGGTGCTCGACCACGGCAATCTCGCGGTGCCGATTCGCGAAGGTCTCGAGGCGATCGATTCGTCGGCGAAGTACATCGACGTCATCGAGCGCGTGTGCGAGGATCTGGCGCAGTTCGTTGAAGAGAGCGTGCGCAGCGGCGGATTGCCGATCGTGCTCGGCGGCGATCAC
>PMUE01000232.1 GCA_003167055.1 Vulcanimicrobiota bacterium
AACGAGCAGACTTATCTCGAGACATCAATCCTCACGGCGGCGCCCGAGGACCTGATCGTCAAGATCTTCGACGTCTTGATCATCGCCGCGCAGCAGGCGCACGAGAAGCTCATGCACGAACGCGACGATATCGAGGGTATACACAAAGCATTGCTGCGCGCACAGCGCGCGTGCACCGTGCTGATGAGTTCGCTCAACATGGAAATCGGCGGTGAGCTCTCCGAAAATCTTCTGCGTGTCTACGGCTTTTGGCACAAGGAACTCGTCATGGCCAACATGCGCAAGGACCCGACGCGGGTCGAGCGTATCCTCGGTTACGCGCGCGACTACCGCCAGACGTGGAACACCGCGGTCGCCGAATTCAAATCGCAAAAACGCGCGCAGAAGAATCTCTCCGGAGGCGACGGCCTGACGTCGACGTTCGCAGCCGTTGGCTAGCGCGATCCTCGACGACGTGCGCTCGGGCGTAGCTGCGCTCGAGGCACAGTGCCGAGAACTCGGACCGCTGATCGATCAGCACGATTGGCATGGGTTTGAGCGGCTGCTCTCCGAAATGGCGCGTGCGCGCCACGCCGTCCAAAACGCGTGGGAAGCATCGGAACCCGAGCGAACCCCGGAATTCGAGGCGGAGATCGCGGCTCGCGTGCGTCGCGTGCTAGAGTACCGGGAATGGCAACTTGCGCGTCTGCAACGATTCAACGACGAGTCGGGTGGACGGCTGCAGCTCATCTCGCGGTGGAAGGCGTACGCGCGCTCCGTCGCGGGCAAGCGCCGCAATCAGTCCGCGCTCTTCAACGACGTCCGTTAAACAGCGCTAAGCTTCAATTCGCGAAGGCGCGCGCGCACGCGGCGAGCAGCACTCGAGCCGCAGCATCCAGGGCCGGATCGGTTTGAAAGAGGACGCCCGTCGTGCGATCGATCCGTAGCCGAACGAAGAGCTTTTGCAATACGGTCATCGCATGCTGCGCGTAGGAGCGCAGCGCGTTGTCGATCGCCGCGGCGCGTGCGTCGTCGTCTAGGAGCACGCGTTGCGCTTGCAGCGCTAGTGTGAGCTGACGCGCTTTCACGAAGTCCCAGCGATCGCGCTCTTCGGCGATCTTGCGAACCACGACCAGCGCCGGTTCGTGCAATTCATTGACGAGGGCGAGACGGTCGGCGCCTTGTGCGCGCGGTTCGCGAACTGGATGCGCCGCGATTGCGTCGACGGTAGCCATCAGCGTACCGGCGTATTCGCCGATCGGCTCCTTTTTTCCGAGCTTCTCGTGCAGTGAGACGCGATGGAGAATCTGTGACTGCGCGGCGAGATGCGCGCGCAACCCGAGATCGTCGTTGCCGTCGGCATCGGACGCGCAGGCAAGCGCACCGGCAAAGATGCAGTGCTGCAGAATCGTCGGATCCTTCGAGCCGTTGAAGATGCGCTCGAAGAAGGCCAACGTCGATCGATCGAGCCCGCCGTAGAGTACGACCGCCTCGCGCGGTGGCGGCAGCGGTGCTTCCGGTTCCAGTTCCGGTTCGGGTTCGAGTTCGAGTTCGAGCACAGGCTCGGGTTCCGGTTCGGGCTTGGGTTCGGGAACGCGAACAACCGAGTTCGAAAGGGCTGCGTCGGCCGCTTCAAAGACGATCTCTTCCTCGGCATCGAGCTCGTAGATGGGCAGTTCGTCAGCCGGAATATCGACCGGGATGAGGGGCTGCGGCTCGAACATCGCACGGTCGGCGGCGACCAGCTCGCCGGAAAAGGCGCTCATGGTTCCCTTGCGTTCGACCACCAGCGGGCCGCCGCCGATAACGGCAGCATCTCGCGCGCGGACCTGCGGGATCGTGAGCAGCGGCTTGGTTCCCATGCGCACGCCGACTTTCCAGAGCAGGGTCGATCGGCCGCCGGGGGCGATGGTTCCGAGCCGCAGACCGGCGCCGAAGAGGTCGTCCGCGGCGTCGTCGCTGGCGGCGCGGCTGTTGACCTGAAGTGAGCCGAGCCGGTAGGTGACGCCGCCGGGAAGCGGCACCGATGCGAAAACCCCAGTGGCCGGCTGCGCGCCGTCGTTTGCAAGGCTGAGCGCATAGGTGACGACGGTGCCGGGAATCACGTTGCCGGGCGGCGTGGCCGTCACGGTGAGCGCAAGCATCGCGCCGTGCGGCGCTGCGGCCTCCGCCTCGACCTCGATACCCGGCGTGGAGTCAACCGCATAGCGGCTCTCCCAGGCCAGGCGTTCGGGCGCAACCAGGCCCGGTGACGTCCGCTGCAGCTCGAGGAGCCGCATGTCGGCGCTGGACTCGAAATCGGGCTCGCGATTCACGTCGAGGAGCGGCGCGCGAAAAGCCGTCCCAAGAGGCCCCGTCGGGCCGGGGCTGGTTCAGTCTCGAGCGCTTGCGTCGTGCCGATCTCGGCGCGCGCCGGCGCCGGCGCCGGCGTCCGAACCGTGATCCCGCGGTTGAGCATCGCGGAGCGCACGTGATCCTCATTGATCAGGGTGCTAGCCCGGTCGCACGCTTCTTGCATGGCCGCGTGGGCCAGCATCGTGAGACGGCGCGGCAGGCCCTCCGCGGCCTCGATCATGAGTGCTCGGGCGTCGGCCGTGAAGAACTGTCGTTCCGCGGGCAGACCGGCCTTGGCGAGCCGAAAATCGAGCACGGCTGAGGCCATGCCCGGATCGAGCCGCTCCAAGCGAATCCAGCCGTCGACGCGATCCTCGAGGTTGCCCTTCGCCGCGATTCGCTGGGCCAGCTCGCTTTGACCGAAGAGCAAGATGTTGAGGAGCTTGCGTTGGGGCACGTGATAGTTCAAGAGAAGCCGCAGCGCTTCGAGATTCTCCTCGCTCAAATTTTGCGCTTCGTCGATGGTGAGTACGAGGTTGCGTTTCTCGAGAATCGCGGTCTCAAAGAAGAAATTTTTCAGCGCGTTCTTGAGCGCCGCGCTCGAACGCGGCGGAAGCGCGAGACCGAAAACGCGGCCAATCGCGACGAGGAACTCAACCTCGGTGGCAAATGCCGGATCGAGAATCTTGGCGAGCACGACGCGATCGTCGGCGAGGAGCTCCTGCTCGAGCGCGCCGGAGAGGCTAGTTTTGCCGGTACCGGGATCGCCGAGAATGACCGTAAGCCCGCGCGACGCATCGACCGC
>PMUE01000386.1 GCA_003167055.1 Vulcanimicrobiota bacterium
CGAAGTTCGGCACCTGCGGCTCCTCGTGCATCGCCGTCCCCACGCCGTGGCCGGCCAGCTCGCGAACGACCCCGTAGCCATGGCTCTCGGCATGCCGCTGCACGGCAGCGCCGATATCGCCAAGGTGGTTGCCGCGCTGCATCTGCTCGATACCGATCATAAGGCATTCCTGCGTCACGGCGAGCAGACGCTGCGCATCGGGCGAAATCGCCCCAATCGGAATCGTTACCGCGGAATCGCTGACGTAGCCGTCGAGCGTGGTGCCGATGTCGATTGAAAGCAAGTCGCCGTCTTGCAGAACGTAGTCGCTCGGGATACCGTGCACGACCTCGTCGTTGACCGACGCGCAAATCGTTGCCGGATAGCCGTGATAGCCTTTGAAGGTCGGAATCCCGCCGCGCTGGCGGATGCCCTTTTCAGCCTGTGCATCGAGATCGCCGGTCGTCATGCCCGCCTTGGCAGTCTGCATCAACTCGGTCAGCACGGTCGCGGTGATCTTTCCGCTGCGGCGCATCGTTTCGATCTCGCGCGCCGACTTCAACGTCACCATGAGTTAGTGCGCATGCTCCAAATCGAGGGCGCGTACCAACGCGTGGGTGACTTGCTCGAATGGGAGTGTCGCATCGATCGTAGCAAGGCGTTCGCGCTCGCGATAATAGGCGACCAGCGGCATTGTCTGCGCTTCGAAGACATCGAGGCGCTTCTTGATCGTCACCGGCTTGTCGTCTTCACGCTGCTCCAGCGGGCCACCGTCCTCGTCGCAAACGCCGGCCACCTTCGGCGGGTCGAACTTCTCATGATAGACGCGGCCCGTGCGCGGATTCGTCCAACGTCCGAGCAACCGCTCTTCGAGCAACGGGCGCGAGATCTCAAAGTACACCGCCCCGGGAAGTCCGCGACCGCACGATTCGAGCAGCATGTCGAGAGCCTCGGCTTGTGCTACTGTACGCGGAAACCCATCGAAGAGCACCGCGGCATCACCTTGCAACTCGCCCTCGACCATCTTGATGATCAGCGCGTCGGGCACGAGATCACCGCGTTGCATGTAGGGTTCGGCAGCTTTGCCGAGTTCGGTTCCGCGGTTGCGATGCTCGCGTAGCAGATCGCCGGTGGAGATCTGCCGATACCCAAACTGCTTCTGCAGAATCTGGGCTTGCGTACCTTTTCCCGCGCCCGGTCCGCCGAGCAGAATGACGTCTCCCGGCATTAGCGCTTAATGAATCCGCGGTAGTCGCGCATCGCGAGGCGCGCTTCAATCTGTGAGATCGTATCGAGCGCTACGCCGACCACGATCAGCAGCGAGGTCGACCCGAGATAAATCGTCGTCACGTTGAGCCCGCGCTCGAGCACGTTGGGAGCAACGGCGAGGATACCCAGGAAGATCGCCGCCGCGGTCGTCAGACGGATCAGGATCTTGTTGAGGTAGTCGACCGTCGGCTGACCGGGACGAATGCCGGGAATGAATGCGCCGGTCTTCTTCAAGTTGTCCGCTACGTCACGCGTGTTGAGCACGATCGAGCTATAGAAGAACGTGAAGATCACGACCAACAAGAAGTACGTGATGTTGTAGAGCGCGGCGCCCGGCGCGAAGTACACGCTGATGATCTCTGCGAGTGCTGCCACGTTGGTCGGGAAACCGACATGCCAGTTAAGGAACGGCACCGTGAAGAGCGCCTGGTACGCAGGCGCGGCCGCACCACTGTGACCCGTGAACCACCCTAGCGCCTGTTGCGGCAGCAACAGGATCGAGATCGCGAAGATGATCGAGATCACGCCGGCGTTGTTGAGGCGCAGCGGAATGTAGGTCGAACGACCGGCGAACATCTTGCGGCCTACCACGCGCCGGGCTTGCTGTACCGGCACGCGGCGCTGGCCCTGGTACATGAAGATGATGCCGATGATGATCGCGATCGTAATCAAGATGAACAGCACCAGGTTGAGCAGCGAGAGGCCGCCGCTGCTAGCCGTGCTGTAGGTCTCGGCAACGTATTGCGGATAGCGCAGCACGATGCCGATGAAGATGATCAACGAGACGCCGTTCCCGATGCCCTTGTCGCTGATCTGCTCGCCCAGCCACATAAGGAAGAGTGTGCCGGCGACGAGCGCGATGATCGCATAGAGCTGGAACCAAATGCTGGTGTCGTAGAAGACGCCCGACTGCTTCATGGCGCTGGTCATGAACGTCGACTGGAGGATCGCAAGCGCGATCGTGAGCCAGCGCGTGTACTGACTGATCTTCTTGCGGCCTTCCTCGCCGCCTTTCTTGGCGAGTTCTTCGAGGTGCGGCAGCACCACGGTCATCAGCTGCATGATGATCGNNGCGCGCCGCCCGAGAGGAAGCCTAGCAGGTTGTAAAACGTTCCTGTCTTGAGGACCTCTTGCCAGCGCGCTTCGTTCACGTTCGGCAACTGCACGTGGATCATGAAGATGAACCACGCGAATGCGAAAAGCACGAACCCGATCCGTTTGCGGATATCGGGTACGAGCAGAGCAGCCCGGAGATTATCGAACACTAAGCGTTCTCAACAACTGCTTCGGGAAGCGAGGCGCCGGCAGCCTTGAGCGCCTCGAGGGCACTGGCCGAAAAGACGACGTCGCGGAATTTGAGGCCTTGCGGGAGCGTCTTGCCGCCTTTGCCGCCGCCGAGAATCTTCACGCCGTCCAACGTCGAGCTGAGGACGCCGCGTTCTTTGAGCGATTCCGGTGAAACCTCGACGCTTACATCCCAGCCGCTGAGCTGATGCAAATTGACGACGGCGTAGCGTGAACGAAAGTGCCCGATGTCGCGCGCTTTCTGCGAGTAGCCGCGCTTGTGCGNNCGGTCTTCACCATGCCCGAACCGTGTCCACGACCGATCCGCTGACGCTTCGGCCACGATCCTTTGGCCGGCTTGAGCGCCCCGAGTTTCATCACTGCACCACTCGAGGTTGCAATTGCGCCCGCACTTACAGAACTTGTCGAACGGGTGCTCTTCGCAGCAGGCGGTTTGGGCGCGGTCGCCTTTGCAGTGGTCGCCTTCTTTGCAGCGGGTGCCTTCTTTGCAGCGGGCGCCTTCTTTTTGCCGGTCACTTTCGCGGCCGATTTCTTGGCGGCAGTCGCCTTCGTGCTGGACTTTGCACTAGCGCTGCTCTTTTTCGCGGTCTTCTTTTTCTCTGCCATGATGCTTTCTCTCGCCGATTACGCGGCGAAGATGTCTTTCGCGGTTTTCCCGCGGAGTGCGGCGACTTTTTCGGCGGTCTTGAGCGAACGCAGCGCCTCAATCGTGGCAAGCACGACGTTGATCGGGTTATTCGAACCAAGTGACTTGCACAGGATATCGTGAATGCCCGCGAGCTCGAGCACCGCGCGCATCGATCCGCCGGCGATCACGCCGGTAC
>PMUE01000220.1 GCA_003167055.1 Vulcanimicrobiota bacterium
GCTATCGCCGATCTCGTTGCGGCCGCCGTTGGCGCCTGGACCGCCGGTTTCTTGAGCGGCGACGGCCGCGAGCAGCTTGGGGTCGAGGCCGTACTTGGCGGCGGCCGAGGCGATCTCGGGGGCGTAGTTCACGCCCTCGGCCCCGAGGCGGGCGGCGAGTGAGCCCAATGGGTTCATGGTGCCTCTCCATCCCGCCGACCCCTGCGTTTGACAAGACCCCTGCGGGGTTCTACAATCTCCAAGTCGTTATGGGGGCTCGCCGCAGGGTGGGCCCCCATCCTACGACAAGTCGCAAAAACGCCATGGCTCGTTCGCATAAGGTCGATATCAGTGGGCTTCTCACCGGCGGCCGGCAGCTTATGCTGGTCGAGGACGAGGTGCCGATCGAGGAATTCGAGGGTATCTCATTTCCGACGCCGGCTCAGGTGCAGTTGGAAATGCGTTGCGTTGATCGCCTGCTTCATATAGTAGGTACGGTCGACGCTCGGGCGCACGGCATATGCGACGCATGCTTGGAAGAGGTCGACGTGCCGGTGCACGCCGAGCTCGACGAGCGGCTCGATCCGAATACCGGTCGCGACAACGACCCGTTCGGCGAGAGCAACGTCCTGACGGGAAGCCGGCTGGACGTCGCCGACCTAGCGCAACAGGTCGTGCTCAGCGAGATGCCGATGGGGCTTCGCTGCAGCGAGGACTGCGCAGGCATACAGTATTAACGGAGACGAGAGAGTCAAACAGTGGCAAATCTGAAGTGGAAGACGCCGCGCAGTAAAACGCGCAGCCGTCGTGCGGCGAACTGGAAGTTGAACGCGGTTACGGCCGTGGAATGCCCCCAGTGTCACCAGCCCAAGCGCCCGCATTTCGTGTGCGGTCATTGCGGCACGTATGATGGCCGTCAGGTCGTCGAGGTCCGCGATCAGCACGCCGGTCACGATCACGAATAAGCGATAAGCCTCTTGACCGGGGTAAAGATCGTCGGCGTCGGGCACTACGCGCCCGAGCGCATCGTGGACAACCACGATCTCGAGCAGTGGCTCGATACGTCCGATGAGTGGATCACGACGCGTACGGGAATGAAACGCCGTCACTGGACTTCTGAGAACGAAGCGACCAGTGATTTGGCATTGGCAGCGGCGCGCAATGCGCTCGCGAGCGCCAAACTCGAACCCAACGACATCGACGCGTACATCCTCTGCACGGTGTACCCGGACTATCTTTTCCCCGCCACCGCGTGCATCGTAGCGTCAAAGCTCGGCGCGCGTGACAAGGCCGCGTTCGACATGGAGATCGCGTGCAGCGGCTTCATCTACGGTCTGACGGTCGCCTCGTCGATGATTCGTGCCGGCGTGTATAAGCGCATCGTGCTCATCGGCGCCGAGACACTCTCCAAGTTGGTCGATCGCACCGATCGCGGCACGGCGATTCTCTTCGGCGACGGCGCCGGCGCGGTCGTGCTCGAAGCCGCGGTTGAAGATTCATTTCTCGGCTCGGAACTCGGCAGCGACGGCAGCCGCCCGGAACTCTTGCGCGTCGAGACCGGTGGTTCTCGCCTGCCGGTATCGCACGCAACGCTCGATCGCAAGGCCGACCGCATTCATATGGAAGGCCGCGAAGTCTTCAAGTTTGCTGTCACCAAGATGATCGAAGCCACGGATCGCGCGCTCGAGAAGGCGCACTTGCAAAAGAGCGACGTCGACGTGCTCATCCCGCATCAGGCCAACAAACGCATCATCGACGCGGCGATGAAATATCTGGAGATCCCGCCCGAGCGCTGCGTGGTCAACATCCAAGAGTATGGCAACACCTCGGCGGCCTCGATTCCGATCGCGCTGTCCGAAGCGGTGCGCGACGGCCGGGTCAAGCCGGGCGATGTGATCGTCTTCGTCGGATTCGGCGGCGGGCTGTCGTGGGGTGCGGTGGTCTGGAAGTGGGCCGCATGACGCGCATCGGCATCGTGTTCCCGGGGCAGGGCTCGCAGGCGCTGGGCATGGGCGTCGACGTTGCGAAACACTCGACCGCGGCAAGCGATCTGTTCGACATGGCGCAGAGCGTGCTCGGCTACGATCTGCTCGGTTTGCAGCGGCGCGGCCCCGAAGAGCGGTTGCGCGAGACCGAGTACAGTCAGCCCGCCATCTTCGTGACGAATGTTGCGATCTTCGCGGCGCTCGAATTGCCGGCCGAATCTTTGATCGTGAGTGCGGGACATTCGTTCGCTGAGTACTGCAGTCTGTATGCCGCGCAGGCGATTGGCTTCGAGGACGCACTGCGCGTCGTGAATGCGCGTGGCATGGAGATGCAGCGCGCGGCGGAACTCGCAGCCGGCGGGATGTCGGCGGTCCTCGGCATGGACGCAGCCGACATCCGGCGCGTGGTCGACGACGTGCGCGCGCAAAGCGGTCTGCGCGTGCAGCTCGCAAATTTCAATTCCCCCGGTCAGATCGTGATCAGCGGCGATCTTCGCGGCGTGCAAGCCGCCGGTGACGCATTGATGGCGGCTGGCGCCAAGCGCGTCGTACCGCTCAATGTATCGGGCGCGTGGCATTCGGCGTTGATGGAGCCCGCGGTCGAGCAGTTCGCCCGCGTGGTTGAATCCGCACCGTTTACGTTGCCGCGCTTCGATGTGGTTTCGAACGTCGACGCGCAGCCGTATCGCGACGTAGCAACGATCAAGAAGAATTTGGTCCTGTCGGTGACGCACGAAGTGCGCTGGCATGAAACCGCGCTGCGTCTTGTAAGCTATGGCCTTGACCTGATCATCGAGTGCGGATCGAGCCCGGTGCTTGGCCCGTTGATGAAGCGTTTGCCGGACGCGCCCGAGGTCGTCGTCGTCAGTGACTACGCCGGCGCGCAAAAGCTCCGCAACGCGGTCACGGCGTGAGCTTCAACGAGAAGGTCGCCCTCATCACTGGGGCGAGTCGCGGTATCGGCCGGGCCATCGCCGTCGAGCTCTGCCGGCACGGCGCCGATGTGGCGCTGGTCGGTCGCGATCGCGCGGCATTGGATGAAACCGCCGGCGAATGTGCGGCCGTGCGTCCGGGGGCGACCGCCGAAGTCCTGATTGCCGACGTGGCGGATGCCGGTGCGGTGGAGGGCGCGGTTGAGGCGACGCTCAAACGCTTTGGCCGGCTCGATTTCGCGGTAGCGAACGCGGGTCAATCGATCGACGCGCTGCTCTTGCGCCTCAAGCCTGAGGTCCTCGATCAGCTGCTGGCGGTCAATCTCAAATCGGCGTTCTACCTGTGCGGCGCGGTCGCGAAGCCGATGATGAAGCAGCGGTCGGGCGCTATCGTGCTGGTGTCGAGCATCGTCGGCCTCACCGGGAACGCCGGCCAGTCCGCATATGCGGCGACCAAAGCAGGGCTCCTTGCGCTCGGGAAGTCGGTTGCAAAGGAGTTGGGTTCAAGGAACATAAGAGTCAACGCCGTCGCGCCGGGATTTATCGAGACGGCTATGACCGAGAAATTGCCCGACGCCGCTAAGGCGGCCCTCAAGACCCAGATCGACCAGTCCGCGCTGGGGCGAGTCGGGACGCCGCAAGACGTAGCCGGTGTCGTCGCCTTTCTGTGCTCGGACGCTGCCTCGTATGTCACCGGTCAGACCATCGTGGTCGACGGTGGCATGGTAATGTAACTTTCTATGAATAAGGAGCTGTAATGTCCACGTTCGACAAAGTCAAGAAGATCATCGTCGAGCAGCTCGGCGTCGACGAATCGGAAGTCACGCCCGAAGCCTCGATCACCGATGACCTTGGCGCCGACTCGCTCGACCAGGTCGAGCNNTCGAGACGGAGTTCAACATCGACATTCCCGACGAAGAGGCGGAAAAGATCAAGACCGTCGGTGACGCCGTCGCGCGCATCGATCAGGCAACGGCCGGAGCGTCGTAAGAGACACACATGCTCGATCAGCTCAGTGACCGGCTCGGCGCGATATTCTCGCGTCTAACCGGTCGCGGGAAACTCAGCGAGAGCGACGTCAACGAGGCGATGCGCGAAGTGCGCATTGCCTTGCTCGAAGCCGACGTATCTTTGCCGGCGGCGAAGCAGTTCGTCGCGCGCGTCAAAGAACAGGCCATCGGGCAGAACGTCCTCGAGTCGCTGTCGCCGGCGCAAACGATCGTCAAGATCGTGCACGAAGAGCTGGTCGAACTCCTCGGCGGTGCGCAAGCGCGACTCACGTTCAGCGATGCGCCGCCGTCGGTGATCATGCTGGTAGGTCTGCAAGGCTCGGGAAAGACGACGCAAGCCGGTAAGCTTGCGCTGCGCTTAAAAGAACAGGGCCGGCGTTCGCTGCTGGTCGCCGCCGACGTCTACCGTCCCGCCGCGATCGCGCAGTTGCAAACGCTCGGCAAGCAAGTCGATCTTCCGGTTTATGAAGCCGGCGCCGGCGACCCGGTCAAGATCGCGCGCGACGGCGTCAACGAAGCCAAACGTCTGGGCATCTCGACCGTCATCATCGATACCGCGGGCCGGCTGCAAATCGACGATACGCTGATGACCGAGCTCGAGCGCATCAAAGCCGCCGTCAATCCCAAAGAGATCCTCTTCGTCGCCGATGCGATGACCGGTCAAGAGGCGACCAACGTTGCCAAAGGCTTTAACGATCGGCTCGGTATCACCGGCGTCATCCTAACGAAGATGGACGGTGATTCGCGCGGCGGTGCGGCGCTCTCGATCTTCAACGAAACCGGCGCACCGATCAAGTTCGTCGGCGTGGGCGAGAAGCTCTCGGCGCTCGAAACGTTCTACCCCGATCGTTTGGCATCGCGTATTCTCGGTATGGGCGACGTGCTCACCCTGATCGAGAAGACGCAAAGCCTCTACTCGGAAACGCAAGCCAAGCAGCTCGAAGAGAAACTGCGCAAGAGCGGTTTCACCTTGGACGATTTTCTCGAGCAGATGCGGCAGATGAAGAAGCTCGGCTCGATGACGGAGATCATGAAGATGATCCCCGGCCTCTCGCGTGCATTGCCGAAAGACTTCGACATTCCGGAAAAAGATTTATCACGCGTCGAGGCCATCATTTGCTCGATGACCCGCGCGGAGCGGCGCAACCCTTCGATCCTCAACGGCTCGCGACGCAAACGCATCGCCTTTGGATCAGGGACGCAAGTCAGCGACGTCAACAAGCTCATCAAGAACTTCGAAGGCGCGCAAAAGATGATGAAGCAGCTCGGCGGAGGCAAGGGCAAACGCCCGCGCATGCCGGCGGGGATGCTTCGCTAACTCCCACACGTAGAAAGACACGTACACAACACCATGGTCAAGATCAGACTGCGCCGGATGGGCGCGAAGAAACAACCGACCTACCGATTTGTGGTCGCGGATTCACGCTCACCGCGCGACGGCCGCTTCATCGAGATTCTTGGGCACTACAATCCGCGCACCGAACCCAAAACGCTCGAAGTGAACGCGGAAAAGGCGAAGGAGTGGCTGGCCAAGGGTGCTCAGCCCACCGAGACCGTTCGCCGTCTCTTCGCCGAAAAGGGTATCATGGAGCGGGGTCCGATTCCGACCACCAAGCGCGCTCCACGTAAAGGCAAAGAGTAATGTCGGCCTTCGATGACGAGTTCGGCCTGTTCGGCGAGGATGCCGACGAAGCCGAGCGGCGTTCAACACTTCCGGGACGGAAAATCGCTTCCAACGAAACGGTCATCGATGACGTTGAGCCCGAAGAAGCGCGCCCGCCGCGCACTGAGCGCGGCCCGCGGACTCGTAGCGGCGCAAGCGGCGGCGGCTATCCGCAACGACGCGAACGCCGCGACAACCGTCAACCGGCTGATCCGTGGGCGTCGTTGCGACGCGCCACCTCACTCCTCGATCTGCTTGCAAAGCGACTCGTCGCGAAACCCGATGTGGCATCGGTGGAACTCTTTACCGACGAAGAAGGCAAGCCGGTCATCGAGCTCGTGGTCGATCCTGAAGATTTGGGCAAGGTGATCGGCCGCAGCGGTCGCGTCGCGCAAGCGCTACGCACGATCGTGCGCGCGACCGCCGAAGGCCGCGTCTCCGTTGATATTCTCGACGCGGAAGAAGCAAAGGCATTCGACGGCGGTTCGAGCGACGAAGGTGTGAGCGACGAAGGTGCGGACGACGCAGAAGAGTGAGTTGCCGGTGGGCCGGATCGCCGGCCTCTTCGGCATTCGCGGTGAACTCAAGTGCGACCCGACCAGTTCGGGTCGCGCCGTGTTTTCGGCGGGCGCGCAGCTTCGCTGTGAGCGCAATGACGGCAGCGAAGTCGTCACGATCGCGAGCGTGCGCGAGCACAAAGGACGGCTGTTGATTACGCTCGAGGAAGCGCACGACGCGACCAGCGCCGAGCGGTTTGTCGGCGCGACGTTCTTTGCGCCGCGCGAGACGCTCGACGTCGAGCCGGGTGAGTTCCTCGACGTCGATCTCGTCGGATGCGCCGTGGTTGGTCCCGACGGACGCGCCTACGGCGCAGTCCAACGCATCGAGCACTATCCGTCGAGCGATATGCTAGTCGTCAACGGCCGATTCTTGCCGATGGTACGAGCCTTCATCAAGAACATCGACCTCAAGAAAAAGGAGATCGTCGTCGACGATCTCCCCGAAGGTCTCTTGGACGGCGAACCCCTTTAGTCCAAGTATTCGCGCAACGTTTCGTCGGCAAGGACAGTGACGTTCCTAGCCTCCAACAAGATAATGGTATCCTTTTTCATTGTCTCGTCGATGTCGTCGCCGTCGACAAAGCTTCTGACGTATTGGAAATCACGATATGCATCGCCGTCCCAATCGAAGTCAAAAAGACCAGCGTAGGCAAAGGTACCGCTCCCTAGATCGCCTCTCGCTTCGCGCCACGCGCCATCGATTTGCGCAAGGTACGCGGAAGCAACATCAGGCGAGAGGCGTACGCGGATCTGTGGATAAATCGTGCCGCGGTTCGGGCCAACCTCTTGTGCCGCATCGCGCGAGATAAACGAGGTGAACAGTGCCCTAAAGAGGGCCGGGTCAAGTTCGTCAAATTCCATCGCGGAGTCGGGGTGGTCGCGCATGCCAAGGTTCCAGACGAGCCGCGCGAGGTCCCGATATCTGCGAAACTCCTCGGTAACGTCCCTTAGTGACAAGCGGTTCAGCCGTTGTTTTCGGGGTGGTCGCCGTTGTACTTCTCGACGGCGGCTTTGATCGCGGTCCGGTAGTTGTCGCTGGTTTCGGTGTCGGTGTAGAGCAATGCG
>PMUE01000114.1 GCA_003167055.1 Vulcanimicrobiota bacterium
CCGAGATGACGAAAGCGGCGCTGGAATCGCTCGAGTGGTTCGTCAACGTCGATAGTTACGACAACGAAACGGTGTCCTTCTGGCGGCGTGAAGGCGCGAATCCCTCGAACATCGCTACCGAAGTGTTCTTCCTCCCTGCGGCAACGGTGCTCGAGAAAGAGGGCACGATGACCCAGACCAGCCGCATGCTGCAAGGGCACGACAAGGCCGTCGAACCTGCCGGCGAATCGAAGAGCGACGCTTGGTACTTCAATTGGTTTGCCAAACGGCTCAAAGCATTGTATGCCGATTCCACCGAGTCCAAGGATCGTCCGATCCTCGACATGACCTGGAATTACGAACATGACGATCCGCACGAACGCGAGCGAGGCGAGCCTTCCGTACTCAAAGTCTTGCAAGAGATCAACGGCTACTATACCGCGACCGGTGAGCAAGTCGTAGCCTTCGCCGATCTGAAGGACGACGGTTCAACCGCCAGCGGCGGCTGGATTTACACCGGCGTCTGTCCCGACAAGCACACCAATCATGCGCGCAGCCGTGATGCGAGCGGCCCGTACACGGCGCCCAATTGGGGCTGGGCGTGGCCGGCAAACCGGCGTACACTCTACAATCGCGCGTCGGCCGATCCCGCCGGCAATCCGTGGAGCGAGCGCAAGAAATATGTTTGGTGGGACGCGCAAGCAAAGAAGTGGACGGGCGTTGACGTCCCGGATTTCCCAGCGACCAAAGCGCCGGACACGCCGGCCAATCCCGACGGCCTCGGCATGGATTTTCATTCCGGTGCGGATCCGTTCATCATGATGCTTGATGGGGTCGCGCAAATCTTCGTGCCCGGCGGCGCCCTCAAGGATGCGCCGATTCCCGCCCACTATGAGCCGCAACAATCGGTCGTGGAGAATGCGCTCTACAAACAGCAGAGCAGCCCGGTATTCGGTCGCTACGACCGCGATGACAACCGATATAACAAGCCCATCGACGAGAACTATCCCCATGTGCTGACGACGTACCGGATCACCGAAATGTCCGGCATCATGACGCGCTACGTACCGTGGCTGGCCGAATTGCAACCGTCGGCGTTTTGCGAGATCGATCCCGAACTCGCAGTGAGCAAGGGCATCAAGAGCGGCGATTGGGTGACGCTTTCGACCGCGGTGGGCGAGATGGAAGCGCGTGCGCTGGTGAGCGGACGGATGCGTCCGCTGCGTTTGGGCAAGGGCAAACGCGTGCATCAGATCGGCGTTCCCTACAACTACGGCAGCATGGTCGCGCTGGCACGCGGCGATTCGGTCGGCTCGCTCATTCCGATCTCGCTCGACCCCAATGTCTCGATCCACGAATCGAAAACGCTGACGTGCAACATTCGCCCGGGACGGCGAGCTGCGTACCACGAGGGCCCTGCCGACGAGCCCGTACCCCCTGACGAACGCAATCCGCTCGGGCAACCTCTGGGCCGCTGGGCCGCCGCCAGCTCCGGGTCCGGGTACGGCCAGGAGGGTCAAAAGAAATAATGGCTAC
This sequence comes from Vulcanimicrobiota bacterium, assembly GCA_003167055.1. Taxonomy (GTDB): domain Bacteria; phylum Vulcanimicrobiota; class Vulcanimicrobiia; order Vulcanimicrobiales; family Vulcanimicrobiaceae; genus Aquilonibacter; species Aquilonibacter stordalenmirensis. The sequence continues at coordinate 1,516 of PMUE01000114.1, forward strand.
TGGGTTTTTTACTGATACCACCTTGTGCATCGGGTGCAAGGCGTGCGAAGTTGCCTGCAAGCAGTGGAATGAGTTGCCCTCGGACGGGTTCACGTTCACCGGCGACTCATACGACAACACGAGCGAACTCTCGGGCACGACGTGGCGTCACGTGGCCTTCATCGAGCAGATGTCGGTTGACGAAGGCGGCCTGCACGATCGCTGGCTGATGAGCAGCGACGTGTGCAAGCATTGCACCAATGCCGGCTGCATGGAAGCCTGCCCGACCGGTGCAATCATTCGCAACGAATTCGAAGCGGTCTTCATCCAACCCGATGTCTGCAACGGCTGCGGCTACTGCGTGACCTCGTGTCCGTTCGGGGTGGTCGACTTGATCGAGAAGTTCGATCCCAACGGTCTGCACTATAATCTCGCTTCGCTCAACGAAGCGCGGCTCGACGAAGACAAGACCGCGCTGCAAGGCCACGGCGGTGTCGCCGGCAAGTGCACGCTCTGCTACGACCGGCAAAAGATTGGTTTCGAGCCGGCCTGCGCGAAAGCGTGCCCGACTGAGTCGATTCAGTTCGGCGACGTCGACGTGCTGCGCGAACGCGCGCGCAAGCGTGTGGAAACGTTGACGGGACGCGGCGTGAGCGGCGCGCAGCTCTATGGCGTCGACGACGTCGGCGGCGGCGTCGGGCCGCTCCACGCTTTCTTTCTATTGACCGATCGGCCCGAGACGTACAACCTTCCCGCGCAGCCGGTGCTTCCGTCAACCCGTCAGCCGGCGGGATATGGGTCGGCAGCCCTCGCCGCGCTGGGCCTCGCGATCGCCGGATGGATGATCTTCCGTCGTGCATGATCTGCAATGAGTGATCTTCTCGAACCGCCCGGCCGCGAAGAAACGACGCCGGTCCCGACCTACTACGAGCGCCCGCTGCTCAAGATGCCGCATTGGGACAGCTGGAATGTTGTCACGTATCTCTTTCTCGGCGGCGTGATGGGCGGACTCGGCGTGATCGGCGTGTTGACGAATCCCAAACGCGAGAGCGACCGCAAGCTCAAGCGCACCCTCGCGGTGACCTCACTCGTGCTTGCCGCGGCCAACCCCGCGGTGTTGGTCACGCACCTTGGGCGTCCCGAGCGCTTCTTGCACATGCTCCGTATCGTCAAGATCAAGTCTCCCATGTCGATGGGCGTGTGGGGGCTCGTGCTTTACTCCGGTGCCGCAAGTATGAATGTGATGCGCGCACTTGCGCTCCATGGCGTGCTTCCGCGCTGGATGCGCTTCCTGGCGCCGAGCTTCTTCGCGCCGGTGCAGGCGCTCTTCGGTGCGTTTATCATGGGCTATACCGGTGTGTTGATCTCGGCGACCGCGAATCCGCTGTGGAGTTCGGGCAAACGCCACATCCCCGTCGCGTTCGTGTGCTCGAGCATGAGCTCCGCATGCGCGCTCTCGAGCCTGTTGAGCACGCTCGAAGGCAACACCGAGGTCACGCACAAGTTGGAACGCCTCGAGATGCTCGCGAGTACGGCCGAGCTCTTGGCGCTCATGAGTTTCGAGCGGCACGCCGGCAAATACGGTAAGGCGCTGTTTTCCGGCGCTCCGGGAGTGCGGCTGCGTACCTACACGACGCGGAACGGTATTCTGTTTCCGCTCGCGCTCAATCTGTTGGGCGCGATCGTTCCGCTCCCGAAACCGGTGGATGCGGTGCGCACCGTTATTGCGTCGGTGTTCACGCTCGTCGGTGGCTACCTGCTGCGCGATACCGTGGTCCGCGCCGGCAGAGTATCGGTGCAGGACCCGAGCGTAGCCTTCGTTCAGCCACAATGATCGACGACGGGATCGAGCGCGAGGCGCGTCCGGGCCGCATGGTCGAAACGTCGATCGTGCGGTACGACGGGTCAAAGGTGTCGCGTACATTTGATAACGTCGCCACCGAAGAGCCCTTGGAATTGCGACTCGTCGCCGGCGCCACGATGCACACGCTCGCCGTGACGATGCGTACGCCTGGAAACGATTTCGAACTTGCGGCGGGATTCGTCTCGAGCGAGCGGATCGTGCAATCCGGCGCCGAGATCGTCGCAGTCAGCTATTGCATCGATCCCACGATCGACGCCGAGCAGCGCTACAACATCGTCAACGTCGAGTTAGCCGGCGCCGCGCTTCCGGATTTGACGCGCTTCGAGCGGCACTTCACGATGAACAGTTCGTGCGGCGTCTGCGGCCGCGCAAATCTCGAAGCGCTGACGGAGCTGGGTGTCGAGCCAGTGCAGGACGATATCCGCGTGCCGATCGCACGGATCTATAGTTTGCCCGAGCGAATGCGTGAGGCGCAGCGCATCTTCGCGACGACCGGCGGTTTGCACGCCGCCGCGCTCTTCGATCCGCGCGGTGAAACGATCGCCGTGCGCGAGGACATTGGGCGTCACAATGCCGTCGACAAGCTCGCCGGTTGGGCACTGCTCGAAGGCCGGTCGCTGAGCGGATCGATCCTCTTTGTCAGCGGACGGGCGAGTTACGAGATTTTGCAGAAGGCTGCGGTGGCGCGCATTCCAATCGTCTGCGCCGTTTCTGCGCCGAGCAGTCTCGCCGTCGATCTCGCGCGAGCGTTCAATATCACACTGGCGGGATTCGTTCGCGGCGAACGCGCCAATATCTACAGCGCGACCGAACGGATTAACTGAGGAGGCGTTCTAGCGCTGCAACGACGTCGCCGATGACGGCCGGACGTATCAGGGTGGCCGCGGCGCCAAGGCGCGGCGAACCCGGGCCGATCGCGATGAGCGGCACATTGTGTTCGCGGCTGAATGTGCGGAACTGCACCGCTGCCTGGTTGGAGAGCGCTTCCGGCGCGGCAAGTACGACCGCGTCGAACGGTTGCGAATCGGCGGTCGCAAGCGCGTCGTTGATCGTCGCGGCGATCAGGACGCGGTACCCCGCCTCCTGCAAGCCGTAGGCGAGGAACGAGCGGTCGCGATCCTGATCCAGCAACAGCACAGTTCGCTGTGCGAACCGCCGATCGGCACGACGAGGAAGCACGACGGTAAAGGTACTCCCTCGACCCTCTTCACTTTCGACGGCAATCGTACCGCCGTGCAACTGGACGAGTTGCTTGGTGAGAAATAGCCCAAAGCCGGTGCCGGAAATGCGCATCTTGCGCGCATTGGATGCACGCGTAAAGCGATCGAAGACGCGGGATAGCTCACCGGCCGGAATGCCGATGCCGTAGTCGCGCAGGATGACCGTGACGTTGTCGGCGCCGCCGACGATGCGCACAACCGGATCGGGGCCTTGCGGCGTATACTTGATCGCGTTGTCGATGAGATTGGCAAAGACTTGCCGCAGGCGATCCTGATCGCCGGTAACGTGCGCGTCGCCCTCGACGCTCACCTCGACGTCGCGGCGATCCTTTTGCTGCGCGGCGATCGATCCGACCAACTCCCCTAGATCCGTTTCCGAGAGCTGCAGCGTGACTTCGTTGCGCTCCAGGCGCGAGAGCGTGAGCGTGTCGGTCGCGAGCTCGGAGAGCTGCATCGCCGACCCTTTGATCGTTTCGAGAAAATCGCGTTGTTCCTCATTGACTTCACCGACCTCGCTGGTGAGATCGGCGAAGCCGACAATCGAGGTCAGCGGCCCGCGGAAGTCGTGTGCCAGCATTGTAATGAGATCACTCTTGGTCTGATTGAGCTCGAGCACCGCGCTGCGACGTTCCTCGACCTCGTTGTAAAGCGAAACGTTGCGAACGGCGACCGCGAAGTATTCGGCAATCAAATCGAAGACGAAGAGGTCGGTACTGCGTAACGTGCGGCCGACGCGTGCGTGCACCTCCAGCACGTACGCTGCATCGCCGAAGCGTCCGGCATACACGATCGCTCGGGGTTCGTTGTCGTCCACGATGCGGACGCGCTGCCGCACGGCCTTGTCGGCGAGCGGATCAGCGGTAGCCGCGCTCCAGTCCACGACGTCGAGCGCGTCGACGGCAACCGACGAGCCGCTTTCGGAAACCGCGAGGAGGCGAGCGTCGGCGCCGAGCAACTGCGCGACCGCTTCGCGGACGGTGGTCACCAGCATCGTTGCATCGAGCGTGGTAAAAAGCCGTCGCGCCGTGCGCGTAAGTGCGAGCAGGCGATCGTGCTCCTCGGCGAGCGCGCTCGTTCGCTCGACCTCGCCGGTGATGTCACGCTCGGTCGAAATCCAATGCGTGACGACCCCGTCGGCATTGCGAACCGGGTGCAGCGAGACCTGATTCCAATAGGTTGAGCCGTCCTTTCGATAACTCGCAATCTCCGCTTTCGCGGGCGTACCTTGCTCGAGGGCATCACGAACCGCGCGCATGCCCTCGTCGTCAGGCATCCCTTGCCGGAAGAACGCGAGGCTGCGTCCAATCGCTTCCTCGCGCGTGTACGTTGTTTGCCGTGTGAACGCGTCGTTGGCGTAAGAAAGCGTCAACTCACCGTCGGCGCCGACGGAATAGACCAGTATCACGTCGCCCGCTACGTTCATCGCGTTGAGCAAGAGCGCGATCTCGCGTTCCTGCGCGCGCCGCTGCGTCATATCGAACGCGATGGCATGAATGCGCTCGAGGCCAACCTCGGTCGTGACATCGACGCGAATTTCAACCGGATAACTCGTGCCGTCGCGGCGACACAACTCGGCTTCCCGAACGATCACCTCCCCACGGCGCCCGCGAGTCAACACGTCGCGCAACACGGCCTGCGTCATTGCCGGGATGATGTCGTAGATCGGCATGCCGACCAGTTCTTTGCTCGAATATCCGAGCCGCTCGCGGGCTCCGCGCGAAGCAAAGAAGATCGCCTGATCGTCGGCACGGATCATAAAGACATCGGCGCCCGCGGTCTCCAGCAGCGAGAGCATGCGCCGGCGCGTCTCGAACACATCCATCAGCGCGCCGGCGAGCGCGCTGAGCTCACGTAACTGCAACTCGGTCAGCGTGCGCGGACGGCTATCGAGCACGCACAGCGTACCGAGGATAAAGCCCTGCGGCGTTACCAGCGGAACGCCGGCGAAGAAGCGTACCTGCGACGGGCCGGTGACGAGCACGCTGCGCTGGAAGCGAGCATCGGTACTCGCATCCTCGACGAGCAGCTGCGCGCCCGACGTAACGACGTGGGCCGAGAACGACATCTCGCGCGGGATCTCGCGCACATCGAAGCCCTTGGACGACTTGAACCACACACGCGTCTCGTCCACCAGCGAGATCGCCGCCATCGGCGAGTCTGCGATCTCACAGGCTAACTCCGTAAAGGCGATGTACGTTGCGCCTTCGGTCGCGTCGAGAACTTGGTATGCGGCCAGCGCATCCAGGCGCGCGGCTTCATGCGACGAGCGCGTAGCGGCACGCACCTCAGCGCACCGCAGCTTTCACGAGAAAGCCTTCCAGCAGTTCGTCGAATGCAGCCGGATTGTCGGCATTGGCAATGTGCCCGGCACGCGGAATCAGCTCCAGTTCCGCGCCCGCAATGCCGCCGGCAATCTCGCGTGAGAGCGCCGGCGGCGCGATGACGTCGTTTTCACCTGCACATACCAGCACGGGCACATCGATCGTCGCGAGCATGGCGCGGTAGTCACCGGTCCACGTCGCTTCGGTCGCTGCAAGATACGACACGACGCTCTTGCTCGACATTTGATCGAGCGTTTCGCGTAAGCGATCCTCCGGCATCGCACCCAAGCGCGACGCGCGCTCACGCGCAAAGACGGCCATCGTTCCGGCGGCGCGCACGGCGCTGCAAATACCGTCAGCATAGGTGCGAGCGTCGGGATAGGCGGCGAAGCTGCCGAGAATCACCATCGCTTCGATGCGCTCGGGCGCGCGTTCCCATAACTCAAACGCGACCACGCCGCCCAAACTGCAGCCGACGATGGTGGTGCGACGAATGCCGAATGCATCGAGCGCGGCGAGCACATCGGCAGCATACCCGGCGCGGGTAATCGTGTGCGGATCCGGTTCAGGCTTCGGCACACCGTTGCCCCGCAATTCGACGGCAAGCGCGCGATACTGGGCAGAGAAACGCTCGAGTTGGCGGTCCCAAATCGCAGCCGTTGAGCCGACGCCGTGCACGAAGACGAGCGCCGGGCCACCGGCTCCGGCATAGCGCACCGCGGACGCAACGCCGTCCGGCGCGTGCACCGCCATCGTCTCGATCATGCGCGACCTCGCTTGCGAGAAATAAACGCCCGCACGTCCTCGTATGAGCGCGTGTTGAGCACGTCTTCTTTAGTGAGGCCGGCCCGCCGCGCCTGTCCGACGCCAAGTTCAATCTCGGTTAAATCCTCGACCCCGTGGGCATCGGAGTCAACCGTGAACGTGACACCAAGCTCTTTGGCGCGGCGCGCAAGCGGCGCGGGAAGATCGAGCCGCTGCGCCTGCCCGTCGATCTCGAGGGCCGTCCCGGTGCGTGCCGCGGCGGCAAAGACGGCGTCGTGATCGAAATCGTAGCCGGGGAAACTGCCGAGCATTCTTCCGGTCGGGTGCCCAATGATCGTCACAAATGGATTCTCGCACGCCCGGATGATACGAGCGGTCATCGCTTCACGTCCGATGTTGAAGGCGGAATGTACGCTTGCGATCACGACGTCGAGCTGCGCTAGCACATCGTCGTCGAAGTCCATCGCACCGTCGGGTAAGATGTCGACTTCGCTCGCGCAAAACGTTCGCATGCCGACGCGCGCCGAAAGCTCCTCCACCAAAGCGCGCTGTTCGCGCAACTTCTCCGGATCGAGCCCGTAGGTTCGTCCGCGACCCCACGAGTGATCGCTGATCGCATGATAGTCGTAGCCGCGCGCCTTCGCCGCTGCGATCATTGCTTCCAGCGAATCGCGCCCGTCGCTCCACGTGCAATGCATGTGAAAATCGCCGCGCAGATCGCGTGCGTCGAGCAGTGCCGGCAACGTTCCCGCAAGGGCACGGTCGATCTCGTCGAGCCCGGTGCGCAATTCGGGCGGAATGTACGCCATACCGAGCGCCTCATAAACACCCGGCTCGTCGGCGCAGGTGATCGCGTCCCCGGTTTCCAGATTGAGAATGCCGTTCTCACTTACCCGTAAGCTTTTTCGCACCGCATACTCGCGCAACTTGATGTTGTGTTCGCGCGATCCGGTGAAATGCTGGAGTAGATTGCCGTAAAGATGATCCGGTAGCACGCGCAGATCGATTTGAAAACCGTCGTCGAGCCAGATGCTGGTCTTGGTTGCGCCTTCGGCCAACACGGCACGCGCCCGTTCCCACTTGGCGAAGTAGGCGGTGATCGCCGCGGCGTCGGAAGCGGTGCAGACTAAATCGATATCGCCGACCGTTACTTCCTGGCGTCGCGCGCTGCCCGCGTACACCAGCCGGTCGTGCGCCGGACCGGCGCGCAAATAGTCCATCGCCTCGTGCGCAATCCGCAGCGCGCGCGCGAGCGGCATGCGCCGCTGGCGTCCTTTGTAGGCGAGGATGCCGCGCTTCCAATTCTCGATCGTTTTCGGACCCATCCGTGGAACACCGGCAAATACCTCGCCTTCGATCGCGGCTTCGAGATCGGCTAATGAACCGATCTGAAAATCGCTCCACAGCGAGGCCGCGGTCTTGGCGCCGATGCCCGACACGCCGAGTACTTCCACAATCGTCGGCGGAAAGATGGCGTAGAGTTCGTCGAGTGCATCCGCTCCGCCGCGCTCGAGCAACTGCGTGATGACGACCGCAATCGATTTCCCGATCGAGGGGAGCTTGGTCAACTCGCCCGCTGCGGCAATATCCCGTAGCGGCGGCGCGTTTTCGACCGACGCAGCCGCTTTCTCGAAAGCCATATATTTGTAGAAGCTCATCCCCGCCATCTCCATGAGCGTGCGGATCTCGAGGAGCTTCGCGGCGACGTCGGCGTTGGAGAGCATCGAGCTTGTGTTGAACCCCCTGCGGATTCTTCGCCTCGGGTGGCGAAAACGCCCTCGATGCAGATCCTGCGCCTTCGCGACGCGACCTATGTCCGCAGCGGCGAAACGATCGTCGGTCCGACAAACCTCGACATCGCGGCGGGGGAGCGCACAACGCGTGAGTGCGCGACGGCGCGCGAGGCCGAGGCGCTGGCAATGATGGCCTCCGCAATCGCCCGCGCAACGGCCGGCTCGGTCACCATCGGCGAATTCGATCCACGGGTGCAGCCGGTGCACTGCAAACGGATTGCCGCCTACGTCTCGCACGATCCGTTACCGCTTTCGCAAATCGACGCGCCACGTTACATCGCCTACCTCGCGGCCCTTTGGGACATCGACGCGCCTGCGGCCCGGACGCGCGCGCAACAGTTGCACGAACGGCTCGACGGGCTGCATGAGGCTTTCGCCTTTCCGATCGTCGGTGCGTTGCTGCCGTCACCGCAGCTGCTTGTTCTCGATCGCCCGCAAGCCGCATTCGTGCCGCAAATTCTCGCGGCAGCGGAAGACTGCGCGGTCTTGATCGTGCAAACGGCGAGCCGTTCGTGACGCCGCGCGCAATCCGTGCTGTTGTCGGCGCGCGTCTACGCGCCGAGCGCCGCTCGCTCGTCTTTGCCTGTGCCGGAGCAGCGGTCGTCGGTTTTGTGCAGCCGC
>PMUE01000347.1 GCA_003167055.1 Vulcanimicrobiota bacterium
ATGCACCGGCATCGCGATCTTCGATTATCTCGAGATGAATGCAAAGACTGGGATTCGCGCGCGCGAGCTGCGTCCGACACTCGGCGTGATCGATCCCGACGTGACGCGCACGCTTCCCGGAACGATCGTCGCCTGCAGCGGCTTCGATCTGCTCAGCCACGCGCTCGAATCGTACACCGCGCTTCCTTACACCCACCATCCGCGCATGCCTAAAGGTGTCGCACGTCCGCTCTCGCAGGGCGCGAACCCATACAGCGACGTCGGCTGTATCAGCGCGCTCTCGATCTTGGGCGAGCACATCGTTCGCGCCGTGAACGATCCAACCGACGACGTTGCACGCGAGCGCATGATCTTCGCGGCGATGCTCGCAGGCATCGCGTTCGGCAACGCCGGCTGTCATTTGCCGCACGCGATGTCGTACGCAGTTTCAGGACTCGTCAAAGACTATCGCCCACCGGACTATCCTACGCACGAGGCGATGGTTCCACACGGCATGTCGGTGATTTTGAATGCGCCGGCGGTCTTCCGCTTCACGGCGCCGGCATGCCCGGAGCGCCATCTCGAAGCGGCAAAACAGCTCGGCGCCGATACGCGCGGCGCCGGTCCGGATGATGCAGGCGAAATTTTAAGCCGGCGGCTCATCGAGCTGATGCGGGCAACCGGAATGCCGAGCGGACTCGCCGCGGTCGGCTATGGCGACGCCGATCTGGACGCACTCACCAACGGCTCATTCCCGCAACAGGGGTTGATCCGGAACGCGCCGCGCGAGACCTCGCAGGCACAGCTGCGAGAGATCTTCGCCGGCGCGTTCCGGCACTGGTAACCGACTATTTCAAACGGAAGATCGCAACCGCGTCGCCGTAGGGGAAGCCGAGCTGGAAGTTTCCGCCCGCTGCCACGGCGATGTATTGCGTGCCACCGATTTGATAGGTGACCGGCGGCGCATTGACGCCGGCACCGAGATTGTAGCGCCAGACTTTCTGTCCGGTCGTCGCATTGAACGCATCGAACCAGCCGTTGCCTTCACCCATGAAGACGAGATTGCCGCCGGTTGCGAGCGCACCGCCGATCAGCGGTTGCGGCGCTGTGTACTGCCATGCAATCTTACCGGTGTCCATATTCACCGCGACAAACGGGCCGTTTTGAATTGCGCCCTTCTTCACGTTGGCAAACGCGCTGCCCAGGCGGATTTGTCCGCTGCCCGCCGCCGGTACGTTGGTGGTGAAGGTCATCAATTGATTCATTGCCAGCACGTAGAGGTTATGCGTCTGTGGCGAGTACGCCGGCGGTGACCACTCCGCGCCGCCGTTTGCGCCGGGGAGCATGTCCACGCCCTTCGCGGTCGGCATCGAGAACATGTTCTTCGAGAACATGACGTACGGAACGGATTTGCGGATCAGCTTGCCGGTGCGGCGATCGACGATGAAGATCCAACCGACCTTTCCGGCTTCGCCGGCGGCTGGAATCGTCTGTCCGTTCTGATGGACATCAAACAGCACCGGATTGCTGACCGCGTCGTAGTCCCAGACGTCGTGCTTGACCTCTTGGAGATACCACTTCAACGTGCCGGTGTTTACGTCGAGCGCGACGATCGAGTCGCTGTAGAGATTATCGCCTTTGCGCGAATCGCCGAAGAGATCGGGATTGGGATTGCCGGTGCTCAAGATCAAGAGCCCAAGTTTGGGATCGATGGCCGGCGTCGTCCACGAGGTGGCGCCCCCGGTCTTCCACGAATCACCGGCGTAGCTCTTCGGATCGGTCGACCACCACTGCCACTTCTTCGCGCCCGTGTTGGCGTCAAACGCCGCGACGAATCCGCGCAGCGCCCACTCACCGCCGGCGCTGCCGACAATCACTTTCCCCTGATAGAGCTGCGGCGCCATCGTTTCCGAATAGCCGAGCGTCGGATCCGCCACGTTGACCTGCCAGAGTAACTTACCGTTGGTGGCGTTAAGCGCGACGAGATTGTCGTCTAACGTGACGAAGTACACTTTGCCGTAGCCGACCGCAACACCGCGGTTCACCGGTCCGCAGCAGATCTGGAACGAGCCGAGGTTGTAGGTGGTTTCCCAATAGCGCTCGCCGGTTGCGGCATTGAGCGCCATGACTTTCATTTTGCTGCTGACGACCGGCGTCGTGATGAACATCGTGCCGCCAACGACGATCGGCGTTGTCTCGAAACTTGCCGTCATGCCGGTCTGCACCACCGCGACGGGCGTTAGACCCGAGACGCTGCCGACATTAACTTGCGAGAGCGGCGAATAGCGATCGTTGGAATAACCGCGGCCGTCCAACGTCCAATCCGCAGTGTCGCCGTCCGCATTGCTCATCATCGCGTCGGAGACGTTGACGTTGCCGGAGATGCTGCCGTAGTCCACCGTCTCCGGTGGAGCGCCACGCACGATCTCGTTGCTGTTCGGCCCGCTGCTCGCCGCCGCCATACTCGCGGCGTTGGTGAGATTGACGCTACCCAGGTTCGTCGCGTCGAGCGGATGCGAGCCGCTCGCAAATCCGTTCTGTTGCAGCAGATATGCTGTAACCGAAAGGTATTGCGCCGCAGTCAGACTTCCCGGCGCGTTCGCCGGCATCTGCTTGCTGATGAAATCATACATCTGCTGTCCCGTGCTGTACGCGACCAGCGATTTTGCAAAAACTGCGCCGGTGAGCGGCGGACCGCTTTGGCCTTGTAGCGTCGCGCCGTGACACGACGCGCAGCTCTGCGAATAGACGGTTGCGCCGTCCGAGGCCTGGTCCGCAGTAAACGAGCCCGCTCCGCCCGCAGCGCCGGCGCTTGCGGCCGCGCTCGCGCTGCTCGCCGGATTCGACGACGCGGATGTGCTAGAGGTGGTGGCGGTGCTGCACCCTACGAGCACCAAGGCTGAAATGATGACGGACGTCGCCATCCACATACGTACATGCATCAGCGATACCTCATGACATAATTACAGTGTTTGGTGTGTTTGGGCGGCAACGCTTGCTTCTTCCCGCTTGGCACGCCATGTAGAACCTTGAACCGCTAGACCGACTCCAAGAGTGCCACCGAACCTTGCCCACCGTCGGCACAAATGCTGACGATCGCGCGCGAACCGGACGGCAATTGGGCCAGCTCCTTGACCGCCTGACTCATGATTCGTGCACCCGTCGCACCGAACGGATGGCCGAGCGCGATGCTGCCGCCGTCGGGATTGACGCGATCCCGCGGAAACGGCCCGAAATCCCGGTCGATGCCTACGCGCTCCCGCAGAAACGCGCGGTCTTCCAGCAGTGCAATGTGCGCCAGCACCTGCGCAGCGAAGGCCTCGTGGATCTCCCACAGCGCAATATCCGAATAGTGCAATCCGGCTCGCGCGAGCATGCGCGGAATGGCGTACGCCGGCGCCATCAACAGCCCTTCGTTCCAGAGGTCGATCGACGCGATTTCCCAGTCGATCAACTTCGCCCGTGGCAGATCGGACGGCAGGCGCGCAAGCCCGGCATCGGAGGCGACCCACACTCCGGCCGCACCGTCGGTAAGCGGCGAGGAGTTCCCCGCGGTGATCGTGCCGTCGCGACGGTCGAAGGCGGGCGCAAGGCGCGCGAGTTTTTCGAGCGAGGTATCGGGACGCGGAATAGTGTCGCGCGTTAGACCGCCGAGCGGAATGACGAGATCGTCGAAAAAGCCCCGCTCCCATGCCGCGACGGCGTGGCGATGGCTCGCGAGCGACCAGGCGTCTTGCGCTTCGCGCGGGATCGTTCCCATCGCTCGAACGGTCATCTCCATGTGCTCGCCCATGCTCTTGCCGGTCGACCGATTCGCGATGCTTGGGATGAACAATCCGATCTTGGTCTGCGCTAGCGCGCCAACACACTCGAACTTCTTGTCGACGCCTTTCGCCAAAAGAAAACCGCGCAGCCAATCCGAGAGCGACGGCGATAGCCCGATCTGCACGTGACTCAAACTCTCGGTACCGCCGACGAGCGCAAGCGATCGATGTGCACCGTCGAGCATCGACGCTGCCTCGAGCGCGCCGATCATACTGGTCGAGCACGCCATAACGGTCGAAAACGCCGGAATCGTCGGATCGACTTTCGCGTCGAGCAAGACTTCGCGCGCGATGTTGCTCCAGGTGAGGTTCGGCAGGACCGTTCCCCACACGGCGAAATCGGGTTTGCCCCCGCTGAGCTGTCGGATCATCGCTTGCACAACCGGAACCGACAGCTCGATCGCGTCATACGGCGCGAGCGAGCTGCCGGCTCTTGCAAACGGGGTACGCAGGCCGGGTAGTAACCAGATCGTTTCACGCATCACGCTGCCCTCGACAGCGTGATTCATCTACGAGGTTGCGCTAGTTGCAGGAGACCGCGATGATTTGCTGGCCGGGCGAAAGGTCGAGCGTGCTACTGCCGCCCAGAGCCACTGCGGAAATCGTGACGCTATTCCCCGCGGGAGCTCCGGTTGCGACACTTCCCCACGCAGAGCCACCGCCGTTGTTCGAATAGACG
>PMUE01000138.1 GCA_003167055.1 Vulcanimicrobiota bacterium
CGCGGGTAACGCCGCTCTCGAAGGACGAGTTGAACCGTTTTTCGGAGCTCGGCCAGCCGGCCTTCATCGACGGCGGCCCGCCGCCGAAGTAATCGCCGATGCGCGCAATGGTGCGCGAACGCCCGGCTCCGATCGAAACGAGTCCGCTGGTGATGCGAGAGATCGATCCGCCCGAGCCGGCAGATGACGAACTGCTCGTGCGCGTGCGCATGTGCGGCGTTTGCCGCACCGATCTGCACGTGAGCGAAGGCGATCTTCCGCCCAAGCATCCGTCGATCGTCCCGGGTCATGAAATCGTCGGCATCGTCGAGCGAACGGGTGCGGGGTGCACGCGCTTTCGATCCGGCGATCGCGTCGGGATCGCGTGGCTGCGCGAGACCGACGGCACCTGCAAATTCTGCCGTCGGGAGCGCGAGAATCTGTGTCCGAACGCGCGCTTCACCGGTTGGGATCACAACGGCGGCTACGCCGAGTTTGCGACCGTGCGCGAAGCCTACGCGTATGCGCTACCCGCCGCGATCGGCGACGAGGCGGCCGCGCCGCTGTTGTGCGCCGGAATTATCGGCTTTCGCGCGATCAAACGCGCGAGCGTGCAACCGGGCATGACGGTCGGGCTGTATGGTTTTGGTGGCTCGGCGCATTTGGCGCTCCAAGTGCTCAAGCACTGGGGATGCACGGTGTACGTGATGAGCCGCGCCGGGATTCACCGTGATCTTGCCGGCGAGCTGGGCGCCGACTGGATCGGCGAAGCCGGCGGGACGCCGCCCGCGCCGCTCGATGCGGCGATTATGTTTGCGCCGGCCGGTCCACTCGTGCCGCCGGCGCTACGCGCGCTCGATCGCGGCGGCATCCTCGCCGTCGCAGGCATTTACCTCACCGACATCCCGCCGCTCAACTACGAACACGACCTCTTCTACGAACGCGAGCTGCGCAGCGTCACGGCGAACACGCGCGCCGACGGCGAAGAATTCTTGCGCATCGCGGGAGAGATCCCGATCAAAAGCTTCACCGTACCGATGGCGCTCGACGAAGCGAACCTCGCGCTCACCATGCTCAAGCACGACGAGCTGCGTGGTGCCGCGGTGCTACATATCTAGATGCGGGTCATGACCTGCAATGTGAACGGCATCCGCTCGGCCGCGCGAAAAGGCTTCTATGCCTGGGCCGCCGGCGAGAATGCCGACGTGATCTGCCTGCAAGAGACGCGCGCGCAAGAACATCAGCTGCCGCTCGAAGCGTCGCTGCTCGAGGGGTATCATGCGTTTTACGTGGATGCGAAGCGTCGCGGCTACAGCGGCGTCGCGCTCTACACGCGCCGTGAACCCGACTTGGTCACGCGCGGTTTCGGCTGGCCCGACATCGATGCCGAGGGGCGCTACGTGCAGGCCGATTTCGGTACGCTTTCGATCGCAAGCGTGTACGTGCCGTCGGGCACGTCGGGACCGGCGCGGCAGGTCGTAAAGATGGATTTTCTCGAGCGCTTCCTGATCATGCTCGCCGGTCTGCGAAAAACTGGCCGCTCGTATATCATTTGCGGCGACTACAACATCGCGCACACCGCTATCGACACGTTTGACCCGGTGCGCAACGCGCACGTCACCGGCTTCTTTCCCGAAGAACGCGCCTGGATGGATGCGTTGCTCGACGGTGCGGGCTGGGTTGACGCGTTTCGCGTCGTGAACCATGAAGCGAAGCAATACACCTGGTGGCCCGGCTGGCCCAAGGCGTATCCGAACAATCTCGGCTGGCGCATCGACTACGAGATGATCACGCCGGACCTGCGCGACACCGTCCGCGCGGCATCAATCTATAAAGGCGAACGCTTCAGCGACCATGCGCCTGTCGCCATTGACTACGACCTCTCGTTGGTATAATCGAGCCATGTCTACATTCGCACTTCAACCGTCGGTGTACGTTCCGTTGGCGATCGGCTTTTTCGGGCTGGGCACCGGCTACTTCATTTTCGGCGGCCAAGAGTTCTTCGGCTGGCCGCGTGCGACGCCCGAAGTCGATCGAAGCATGGGCTTGTGGGGCGTCTGGATGCCCGGCTTCATGCAGCTCGTTGCCGGCACGTACATCTTCGTCGGCTTGACCTGGTTCCAAGTGTTCAAAGGTGCGCCATTATATATGGCGGGCCTGGCGTTTACCGCCTACGGCGTGCATTGGTTCGCGCTCGCTGGACGCCGCTTGATCGCGGGCGACGCTGCGCCCGACGCGTGGATGACGATCTGTTTCACGCTGATCTCGCTGTTGGGACTGTTGGTCTTCCTCTCGGCGGGTGACATTCCGGTCGCGCTGATCTTCTTGGGTCTCGTGTTTGTCTACATCTCGGAGGGATTAGAACGGTTCGGCGTGGTGCACTCGTCCAAGCCGCTGGGGTTCTTTCACCTCCTGACCGGCGTCTGGCTGATGTACTGCACGTATGCGGCGACGTTCAATTTGGCGCTGGGCGCGCATTGGTGGCTCTGATCTGGGTATAGTGCCGGTGTGGACACCGGTATTCGCCGCCGCGTAAGCGGCTGGGCAAAAGCTCTTGGCCCCGGGTTGATTACCGGGGCGGCGGACGACGACCCATCAGGGATTGCGACCTATTCGATAACCGGTGCTTCCACCGGTTTTTCGATGCTATGGGCGGCGCTCATCACGACACCGATGATGGCGGTGCTCGACGGCACGTGCGCGCGCATCGGCATCGCGACCAAAGCCGGGCTGATGGCATCGCTTGCACGCAGCATGCCGCGCTATCTCGCCGTCTCGCTCGCGATCCTCGTTGGACTTGCCAATACGTTCAACATCGGCGCGGATCTCGACGCGATGGCCGCTGCCGCGCATTTGCTGGTGCGCCTGCCGCAGGATGTCTGGCTGATCTTTTTCGCCGCCGTGGTGATCGTGGTCGAGGTATTTTTCTCGTACCGGCGCTTTGCCGACGTGATGAAATGGCTGTGCGCTTCACTGCTCGCGTATGTCGTTACCGCGTTCATCGTGCATCCGCATTGGCCGACGGTCCTTCTCAGTGCCGTCGTTCCGCAGATTCGGCTCAACGGCGCGTGGCTCACCACGCTCACTGCCACGCTTGGAACGACGATAACGCCGTACCTGTTCTTCTGGCAAACGTCGATGACGGCGGAGGAGCAGCAAGCGCGCAACAAAGACCCGAAGATGGAGACGCGCACGCTGAGCGAGGTTCACGCCGACGCCAATACCGGCTCGATTTTCTCGAATCTGGTCATGTTCTTCATCA
>PMUE01000173.1 GCA_003167055.1 Vulcanimicrobiota bacterium
CGCGCCGCCACTCTCCGCGACGATGCCGTACGAATTCGCGCCGGTCGTCGTAATCGTGCCGTTGTTCGTAACGAAGATCGCGCCGCCGTTGCCGCCGCCGCTCGCGGTGCCGCCCAGTCCGGAGACCGCGCCCGATGCACCGCCGTTCCCCCCGCCACCACCGAGGCTTTCCGCGAAAATACCAGCCGCATTATCACCACTCGTCGAAATCAACGCGCCGGATGAAAGCGTGAGCGAAATCGTGCCCGCGCTTCCCGCGCCGCCGGCATTACCACCGTACGCTCCGCCGGTGCCGGTGTTGATTGCGAAACCGCCGTTGCCGCCGGCGCCACCGAAACTCGCTGCAAACAATGCAGCGGTATCGAATGAAGAATACACTCCATTTGCAGTAAGCGTTACCGCGCCGCCGTCACCACCGCTTCCGCCGTTACCACCGAACTGAGACGACAGCGTCGTTCCACTGAAGCTAAACCCAACACCGCCGCTTCCGCCGCTCGTTTGCAAATAGATTGCCGACAACGATCCGCCATTGATCGATGAACCGTTGCTAATCGTAATCGTCGACGATGCTGCACCGTTGCCGCCTGGAAATCCCGGCGACCCGGTCGGTGCGGTGATGACAACGGAGATCGGTGGGGCACTCGGAGGGGCGGTTGCGGCGGCGCGCACTTTCGGGGACGTTGACGCGGCGAGCACAGGCATCGTAAGCGCGCAAGAAAATGCGCAAACACTAACGATCGAGGCCGCTCGAACGAACATCCGGCTGCCCTCCCTAGGGACCTGCGCCGTTCGCGACCGAGCGAGCCGTCCCTTTCTCACTCCGGCTGGGACTGCAACTCCTTCACCAAAAATGCCGCGGCGGCGCGATACTGATCGACCAGCTGCGCCCAGACCTGATTCTCATGGGTCTCGTTCGGAAAGACCATCGTCTCGACGTGAACATCGCGACTGCGCAGTCGCGTCGCCAGATCCACGCCTTGCGAGAACGCGACGTTACGATCGTCGTCGCCCTGCGATAAGAAGACCGGCGAACGCCACGTGTCGACGGCGCCCACCGGTGACGATGCCACGGCAAGTGCGCGCTGCGCGGGCGTTCCGACGATTTTTCCGGCAGCATACCAATCATACATCGTCGCCCAGTTGTGCACGCCGGCAAAATCCGCGCCGGCTTTGAAGATGTCGGAGTTGCGCGCAAGGCCCAAGGCGGTCAGATAGCCGCCAAAGGAAAGGCCGTAGATACCAAGCCGCAGCGGATCGACCTGCGGCTGCTTCTGCAGCCAGCGCGCGCCGGCTACGACGTCTTGATACTCGGCCGCGCCTTGCGCGCCGACGTGCGGCGCCTCCCGGAAGTTATGACCGTACATGATGCCGCTGCGATAGTTGATCGACAGCACGACGAAGCCGCGACTCACGAGATATTGATTCATCTCATAGAGCTCAGTGTAAGCTTCCATGTAGTGGAAGCCGGGCAGCATCTGCCGCCGCGAGCCGCCATGATCGAAAATGATCGCCGGCGTTCGCCGTCCGCCAAGCAGTCGCGGAACGAAGAGCTGCGCGTGAATCAGCAAGCCATCGGGCGCGCGGAACGTAACGAGTTGCGGGCGCACGAGTTGCGGTAGCGTGATCGAAACGTTGGCCGGGATTGGTTCGCTCGCGAGCGTGCGCGCCGGATGTCCGCCAATCGTGACCGTCGGCGGTGAATTGTAGCCCGCGTCGACGTAGGCGTAGCCGCCGTTCGCAAGCGAGGTCGGCGCCCATTGATCGCTCGTACCGCCGGTGAGCGCTATCGGATGCGCATCGAGTCCAACCGTCCAGATGTGCCGGCGGTCGATGTCGCCTTCGTTGGTAGCGTAGAGCAGGTGCGTGCGATCGAGCGAGAGCGTTACGGTTTCGACTTCGAATGAACCGCCGGTGAGGCGCGTTGCCGCGCCGCCGTTCGCCGAGACGGCATAGAGATGCCGCCAGCCGTCGCCCTCCCACGGAAAGGCGATGCTGTCGCCGCGCATCCACCACAGCTGCGAATCGCTGTCGGTCGGATAGAACGTGACACCCACGCCGCGCCGCGCTTGCCACACCATGCGCGCGTTGCCGCTCGCCGCATTGGCGATCCAGATCGACCACGGATCTTGCGGACGCTTGAGATAGGCTGACTCGTCCTCGCGCGCGCCGGGCGTGCGGATGAATGCGACGCGCGAACCGTCGGGCGACCATATCGCTGCACCGTCGCGCGAGAAGTCGGGCATCGCGTAGACATACGAATGCTTTTCCGGCGTGTAGATCACGATGAACGAATGATCGCCGCGCCGGTTGGTAAAGGCGATATGCAAGCCGTCGGGCGACCACGCCATCTGACTTGCTTGCCCGCGAATCGGCAGCGGGTCGGGTTTTCCAACGGTGTACGAGTCGCCGCTCTTGGTCAGCGCGACGACATTGAGCACGCCTTGTTCGGTGGTGTAGGCGGCCGCCTCGCCGCGCGGCGAGAGCGCAACGTCGTTCCCTAGTCCAATTTGTACCGGGTCGCCACCGGCCAGCGGCACCACGTAGATCGCACGCACCGGCGGCGGCACAACCGAGAGGGGATTGAGATTGCTGTCGCCGGCGTTGTCCGAAACGCCGCCATGCAAATAGATCACCGCGTCGTTTGAGGGAGTAATCTGCACGTCGTCGATATCTTGCCCGTCGTCAACGTCATAGTGCGTTACGGCGTGCACCGTCCCGCCGGCATTGGTGTACAGATTCCGCGTCCCCCGCAGGTGCAGTTTCCACACCAGCACCGTGCCGTCGGGCGACGCGGTGAGATTATCGACGAACGGTATGCCGAGAACATCCTCGACCGAAAACGCTCGAGCTGCAACCGACGAAGCGCCGATGAGAGCCACGAGTAGCGTCGCTGCGATAATCCCGCGCATGATGTTCCTCCCTTGAGACAGCCGCACTATGGAAAGGTCAGCGTTGTCGCGTTGAGCGCCTCATTGGCGATCGTTTCGAGCATCTCGAGATGCCCGCGCGTCAACTCGTCGATACCACCGCGCTGCAGCGCGACCGACGCGTCGTGACGCAGATCTTCGAGGCTGATCCGCGCGAGTCCACGCGCATCGCCGGGAAGGCCCGGCGGTGGCAACGTGACCATGTACGCAAGGAATTGCTCGTATGAGGTCTGTAAATTTCTGCGCACGACACCCTCTTTGGATGCCGTTCCGTCGGCGATGCTGCCGAAAATACTCTCGCGCGACCAATCGAAGAGATCGCTCATCGTCATGGTCGTGCCCGGCCCGTACTTGCTCGAGAGATCGTCGATTCGCTGAAGTCGCAGCGGCGAAAACATCTCGGCCAAGACATTCATCTGCGCTGCGCCAACGACACTGGACACGGAAACATCGTGGCGCGGCGACGGGTTGTACCCCCATCTCGCGTCGACCGTGAGCGCACTCTCCTCGGAATAGGTCAACGTGTCGAGGACTTGTGGGTTGAAGCGCCACGGCGCATCGGCAAACAGGCCGCTCGCGAGCTGCTGCCATGCCGCGCGCGCCGTTCCCCACGAGACGGGTTGCAGCGGCGGTCCGGCACCCGGATCGCCCTTACGCGCACGCGAAAGATATTCGCCGCCGATCGTATGCGCCGGCATCATCGCGCAGCGAAGATCGAGGCGCAGCGGCGTCAGAAACGCCGCGCGGGCCTCGTCGTAGGGCATGCCATGCTCCGGGAAACGCGCGTTGACGGCGTTCATCAGGTTGTGGAACATCGTCATCTGCGTCGCGCACCACGCGAGCGGCTTATTGGTGAGGTCGTCTTGAACGACGCGCGGATCGATCGAGTGCCCGTTGAGAAAGCGATCCGCATCCTCGTCGCTTGCGAAGCGATATCGCGGATCGGCCCACTGCGACGCCCAGTGCGCCAGCACCGGAAGTTCTTCCTCGGGCGTCGTGACGTTGGGAATGTAGCCGTAGCCGTAGCGCACGGCATAGTAATCATACGGGCCAAGCACGAGTTGATCGTACTCGCCTTGCGGGGTTCCCTTGGGCCAAAGGTTGGTCGGATTGTATTCCATCACCGAACTCGCGATGCCGTAGCGCTGCGTGAAGGCTCGGCTCTGCAGATCCTGTGCGGTGTAGGCCATGGAACCGATGAAGTTGTGCTGCAAGCCGAGATCGTGACCCGATTCGTGCAGAATGATCGAGCGGATCAGATTCTCGTCGTACGCCTTTTCGAGCGCGACCGAGTCCGGCAGCCCGCGGGCCGGGGCGATGACATATTTGTAGAGGTTGCGTCCGCTGATGCCTTCGACCGCATCGAAGTTGACGCCGACGTTGAGCTCCTCGCCGGTGCGGGGATCGATGACCAGCAGTGCCTCCGCGCCAAACAACGGCTGACTGGTGTCGATCCAGCGCACCATATTGTGGCGAACGTCTTGCGGATCCCAGGTCGGATCGACCGGCTGCTGCTCGACGTCAATCGCATCGAGAATGCCGACTTTGGCAAACGCATCGTTCCATGTCAGGAGCGCCCGGCGCACCGTATCGCGATATTCAACCGGAATGTCGCTACTGAGATAAAAGACGATAGGGTTCGCCGCTTTGACCGGTGCGGCCGACGTACGTGGACCAAAGTTCCACCGTGCGATGTAGTGAATGTCGCGCCGGATCTCATTGTCGGTCGAAAAATTTAGCAAAGGTTGCGAAAAATACCCGACGCGCGGATCCTCGATGCGCGGAATGTATCCGTCCTGCGGCGCTTGCACGAGATTGTAGGTCATCTTGACTTCGACGTTGCGCGCGTCGGGCGCGTTGTCGAGCGCCGCTCCACCTGCCGAGCTCCAGGTCTGATCGACGAGCAATACGTCGTTTTGGGGAAATGCCTTGGCGCGAATGAAGAACGATTTTGACGGGTCGAGATGATAGGCGTGCAGCGGACCTTGGCCCGCGCCCTGGAGCGCCGACGTGAGATCCGCGATATCTCCCAGGAACGGCGCGGCTGCGATGACCACGCGCTTGTCGTCCTGCGCGACGACCGGTGTCAGCGCAATCACCGAATCCGGAAGCGACTGGGAGACTCCGGTCGATTCGGGCGAATCCGGCGCCGTTCGCGTGTAGGTGTTCGGCCAGCGCAGCACGATCGAATTCCCGAATCGCTCGAAACGCATGATGCGCGCGGGCGCAACGTATGGCTCGCCGGGAGCCGGTCCAAAGCCGCCGAGCCCACTCGACGGAATCGAGGTTTCGATGAAGTCCATGCCGAGCTGGCTCTTCTCGACCTCGATAAAGTACGCGCCGTTCTTTTCAATGATGGGAAACAGTCCCGGCGAGACGGTCGCACCTTTGGTGAACGTATCGTAGGCAGCGGGACTCCCTGGTAATGCGGCGGCAGATCCCGCGCTTGGCGACGCGGCCGGCGCGGCGGGCGCGGCGGGCGTTTGCGCCTGTGCGCCGGATGTGGCAACGAGGAGAAACCCCGCGATGAATAACGCGATAGCGAAGCGACGCTGCATCAAAACCCCTCCTACTGCGCGGCAGCTGCCGTCGCGGCGTTAAATGCTCCGTGCAAGACGCCGAGCGCGGCCTCCCCGTTTGCACCGAGCGTGTCATCGAGCGACGGCAGCACCGTTCCGGCATAGCCGCTCACGTTGTATAGCAGCGTACGCGACCACTTCGCGGACGCCGGCTGGAAGAACGCATCTTCCGACGCGCGTAACTGCGCGTAGGCCGCATTCGCCGCAGCGGCGTCGCCTTGTGCGACCGCAGCGTCGGCGCGCGCGTCGAGCGCTTTTGCCGCCGCAACAAAGGCGTCTGCGTCGGGCTCGAGTTGCGCGGCCACCGCAGCGCTGCGTCTCGTTCCCCTGCGCTTTCGCAAACGCCTCCACCCGCTGCTGCAATGCCTGCGCAAGCGCCGTCAGCCGCAAATCGGGGTACGTAGCGTCGGCCAATCGCAGCACGACCATCGCCGTGTAACGCGCCGCAGCCGCGGCCTCGTGCATCCCTGGATCGAAGATGCGCAGCGACGCCGGATCGTCATACGCGGAATGATAGGTGCCGAAGGGGCCACCGTAGCCGCCGTCCGCCGCCGGGATGTTCTCGTGATACACGAACGGCTCGTGATCGCTGCCGCCGCCGATCGAACGAACGGCCATCGTGGGATCTTGCGCGTGCCAATAGGTCGAGAGCAGTTGTCCGTTGGGCGCGTTGACCGCAGTCGCTGCGTCGAGCAGCAGCCCGTCGAGTTCGGGCGTCGCTGAGGCACCGAAACGCGGACCGAATGCGACTTCGTCGGTATTTACGTAGGCGACGCCCCCGGCGCGCAACTCCGCCTCGTTTTGTTCGACCCACTCTTCGCTGCCAAAGAGGTTGAGTTCTTCACCGTCCCACGATCCGATGACGATCGTGCGTTGCGGCCGCCAGCCCGCTGCCTTGAGTTTGCCGAACGCGCGTCCAAGCTGCAGCAGATCGACCGTACCGCTGATCGGATCGACCGAACCGTACGTCCACGCGTCGCGATGACTGCCGACGACGACCATCTGTTTTACATCAACGCCGGGCATCGTCGCGATCACATCCCAAATCGGCCCGTAGAACCGCTTGCTCTTGATCGTGAAGTGCGCGCGCACGTCGCCGCCGAGATGCTGCGGGAATGCAAAACCCGGATGCCAGTCGGGCGGTGCAATGGGTCCGCCGATCGCGGCCAGCAATTGTCGCGCAACCAATCCGGTGACCGGCATCTCGGGAATCGGCGGAAGCTTGATCGCCGAAAACGGCTTGTGCGGCGCGCCCGGCACCGGAATGCCGATCGCTGTCGGATCGCCCGGGTCGTTGGTGAACGTCAGGGTGTTGCGCATGGCGGCGCCGAGCGGGCGCCAAGGGCCCTTTGGATACGTCTCTCCTTTGAAATAGCCGCCGTCAAGCGGATCGGGGAAGACGAGCACGGCTTTTGCGCCGTGTTTTGCCGCTTCGAACGCTTTCATCGTCAGCGCGCCGCCGCCGGCACGCGCAACGATGATCGCATCGCGCACCGAAACGCCCATCGACGCGAGCGCGGCAAAATCGTCGGCCGTCGCATGATTGGCGTAGATGACTGGGCCGGTTACGTCGCCGTCGACGCTATAGCCCGAATACGGCTTGCCGATCGCGGCGTGATTGGTCGAGTACGGATCGCCCGGGACGGCGGGTTCGTAGAGATCGACGTCGGCCGGGTGCGCACCGAGAAGCGTCAACGTTTGCTGTGTCGGCCACGAGATCGCAACGTTGTAGGTGACGATCTTTGCATCCCAGCCGGCCGCGGCGAGCTGGTCGCGAACATAGCGCGCGCTGCGTAAGTCACCTGGTGTGCCCATACGATGCACGTAGGACGCGAGGCCGAGTTCGTCGGCTTGGGCTTGCGCCTCGCTCGGGGATTGGGCCACGATCGATTCGTAGCGCGCTTGCGCGTCGAGCTGCGCGGGCGTGAATCCGCGGGCGGTAATCGCGGTAGTAAAGAATAGCGCCGCCAATGCGGCGGCGAGCGTTTGTCGAATTGTCACATCGGCTGCCATTGTTCACTTGGGTGCGACGGGCAAGGCACTTTTCCCGCTCGGCGGGAAGTGCGGGCTATGACCACCATGACAGAAACATTGCAGGATCGTCTTAGCGCGTTCATGCGCGAATTCGTTTACCCCAATGAGGGCCGCTATGCCGATGAGGTCAACGCCGGTACAACGCGTTGGACGCAGCCCGGCATCATGGAGGAACTCAAATCGCGGGCACAGGCGGAAGGACTCTGGAATCTCTTTCTGCCCGAGCCCGAGTTCGGCGCGGGGCTGAGCAATCGCGAGTACGCACCGCTGTGCGAACTGATGGGCACATCGCGTATCGGACCCGAAACGTTCAACTGCAGTGCTCCGGATACGGGCAACATGGAAGTGCTGGCTCGCTACGGCTCGCCCGAACAGCGCGAGCGCTGGCTCACGCCGCTCTTACGCGGAGAGATCCGCAGCGGCTTTGCGATGACGGAACCGGGAACCGGCTCGTCGGACGCAACGAACATCTCCGCCTCGATCGTGCGCGACGGCGATCACTACGTCATCAACGGACGCAAGTGGTGGACGACCGGTGCGATGCACCCGCACACGCAAGTGCTGATCTTCATGGGCAAGACCGATCCGAAAGCCAAGACCCACTTACAGCAATCGATGATCTTAGTCCCAATACGCGAGCCCGGCGTGCGCATCGTGCGGCACCTGCCGGTCTTTGGCTACGACGACGCACCGTTCGGTCACGCCGAAATCGCGTTCGACAACGTGCGTGTTCCCGCCGCCAACATGTTGCTCGGCGAGGGGCGCGGGTTTGAGATCGCGCAGGGTCGTTTGGGACCGGGACGCCTGCACCACTGCTTGCGGCTGCTCGGCCTCTCGGAACGCGTGCTTCGGATGATGTGTCTGCGCGTGCGCGACCGCGTGACGTTCGGGCGTCCACTGGCCGAGCAGGGCGTGATTCGCGAATGGATCGCGCAATCGCGTATCGACATCGACGGCACGCGGCATCTGGTCTACGACGCCGCCGAGCAACTCGATCGCTACGGCAACAAGCGCGCTGCGCCCGCGCTCGCGATGGCAAAGGTGGCAGCGCCGCGCATCGCGCAGGCGATCGTCGATCGCGCGATCCAGGCCTTTGGTGCCGAGGGCATGCTCGACGACACCGGACTTTCGCACGCCTGGGTCAATGCGCGCTCGCTGCGCATTGCCGACGGGCCCGACGAAGTGCACTTCCGCAGCATCGCCAAGGCGGAGCTGGCAAAGTACGATGCATGATTTCCGCGTGGCGAATGGCGCGACGGAAATACTGCTGATTCGCCACGGGGAAGCCGAGCCGATGCCGCCGAGCGAAGCATTGCATCCCAAAGACGTCGACATGCCGCTCTCCGCGCGCGGCCGTCAACAGGCCGCCGCGATGGCGAACCGTCTGCGCACGCGCGGGATCGGAGCGATCTACAGCAGCCCGTTGCGACGCACCCGCGAAACCGCCGATGCGCTTGCTGGGACGACCGAACTCCCGGTGACCGAAGACGCCCGCTTGCGCGAAGTCGAGATCGCGGGCGTCGGTCCCGTCGCGATGCACGATCTGGCCGAGATCGCGATCGCTCACGGCGGCTGGTCGCATCTTCCCGGCACCGAATCGTCGCAGACGATTCGCTCGCGTATGACCGCGGCAATCGACGCGGTCATCGCCGCCAACCCGGGCGCGCGCGTCGCGGTCGTCAGCCACGCCGGTGCAATCAATGCCTACGTTGCGGGTCTACTCGGATTGAAGAGCGACTTCTTCTTCCCGACCGGCAACACATCGATCTCGATCGTGCGCGCGCGCGACGACCGGCGGCTGCTGGTCTCGCTCAACGACATCGCGCACCTCGAACGCACGGCATGATCGACGATCCCGAAGTCATCGACGTACGGCCCGAAGAGCAACTCGACGTCACGCACCTCGAACCGTATTTACGCAAACACCTGCCGCAAACCGAAGGCGAATTTACGCTGCGCCAATTCGGCGGCGGTCATGCCAACCTTACCTATCTGCTGCGTTTCGGCACCCGCGAATACGTGCTGCGACGCCCGCCGCTTGGCCCGGTCGCCGAGCGCTCGCACGACATGAAGCGCGAACACGCGGTCCTCTCGAAGCTCTATGCTTTTTATCCCAACGCGCCGCGTAGCTTTCATCTCTGCACCGATCACGCGATCATCGGCAGCGACTTCGTGATCGAGGAACGCAAGTACGGGATCGCTATTCGCAAGGAACTTCCCCCGCGCTATATCGGCGACGTCGCGCTTGCGCAACGCATAAGCACGGCACTCATCGATCGACTGGCGGAACTGCATCAGGTCGACGTTGCGGCGGCGGGACTTTCCGAACTCGGCCGGCCGGCGGGTTACGTGCAACGCCAACTTGACGGATGGACGGGCCGCTGGGAGGCGGCGCGCACGGCCAATACGTTGAATACGTCGGCCTTGATCGAGTGGCTGCGCGAGCGGATGCCGCAATCGACCGTCGCGACGCTGGTCCACAACGATTACAAGCTCGACAACATGTTGCTCGATCCGGACGATCCGGCGCACATCGTCGCGCTGCTCGACTGGGACATGTGCACCTATGGCGATCCGATGATGGACGTGGGGTACATGTTGGCGCTTTGGCCGCAGGCGAGCGACCCGCCGATGTTCCGGCTGTGGGGAATGCCAACATGGCACGAGGGCTTCATGACCCGCGCACAAGTCGTGGACGCTTACGGCCAAGCCACCGGCTTTGACGTTTCAGACGCGGCCTGGTACCACGTCTTCAACGTCTTCCGCTTCGCGGCGATCATCCAACAGATCTACAAGCGCTACGATGCCGGACAAACGCACGACGAGCGGTTTCGCGAGATGGGAAACCAGGCGAACGCCGTCATTCACGTCGCCTCGATGTTGGCCTACAAAAAGTAAGCGAAGCTTACTT
Organism: Vulcanimicrobiota bacterium; assembly: GCA_003167055.1. Lineage (GTDB taxonomy): Bacteria > Vulcanimicrobiota > Vulcanimicrobiia > Vulcanimicrobiales > Vulcanimicrobiaceae > Aquilonibacter > Aquilonibacter stordalenmirensis. The sequence continues at coordinate 10,452 of PMUE01000173.1, forward strand.
TTAGTAGGCCACCGCAGCGCGTAGCCGTCGACTACTGCAGATGCAGATATTGCGCTAGAAACGCCTCAGCCGTGCGGTACTGCTCGACCAAGTGTGCCCAAACGAGATTCTCGTGGGCTTCGTCGGGGAAGACTTGCGTCTGGACCGTCACCCCGCGGGAGCGTAACTTGGTCGCGAGGTCCACGCTCTGCGAGAACTGCACGTTGCGATCGTCGTCGCCCTGCTCGATGAGGACCGGCGATTTCCAGGTATCGAGATAGCCTTCAGCCGTCGACATATGCGCGATCTTCCGCTGCTCCGGCGTTCCTACCGGATGGCCGTAGTCCTTATCGAAGCTCGACGGCCAATCGTGCACGCCGGCGAAGTCGGCACCGACTTTGAAGACATCCGAATTGCGCGCCAGCCCGAGCGCCGTCAAGAGGCCACCGTACGAGAGTCCGTAGTTGCCGATACGGTTCGCATCGACATACGGCTGCTTCTGCAGCCACCGTGCGCCGGCAAGCACATCCTGGTATTCCGAACCACCGTGCCACCCGCCGTCAGGCGGGTTGCGGAACTTGTAACCATACATGATGCCGAGGCGATAGTTGATCGAGAGCACAACAAAGCCGTGATTGGCAAGATACTGGTTCATCTCGTAGAGGTGTGAGTACGGCTCAAAATAGTGGTAGCCGCCCAGCATCTGGCGCGGCGGACCGCCGTGCGTAAACACGATCGCCGGCAGCTTGCCCTTCGCACCACGCGGTACAAAAAGCTGCGCGTGAATGATCAGGCCATCCGGCGCTCTGTACGTGATCAATTGCGGCCGAATCATTTGCGACGCGGGATAGTTCGCCGGCGTTTGCACGGCAATGAGCGTCGTTGGCGGATTGCCGGCTATCGTCACGACCGGCGGCGCCGCGTACCACGCATCAACGTAGGCGAGGCCACCGTTTGCCAGCGGCGTCGGCGCCCACTGATTGCCCGGCCCGTGCGTGCGCTGGTTGGGCTTGCCGTCAACGCCCACGCTCCAGATGTGCCGCTCGTCGATTGCACCTTCGTTGGTTGCATACAATAGGTGCGAATGATCGATTGACGGTACAACCGTTTCGACTTCGAAGGCGCCGGTAGTCAAGCGCGTCGCCGGTCCGCCGTTGGTTGAGACCGCGTAGATGTGCGCCCAACCGTCGCCTTCCCAGGTGAACGCGACGTGATTGCCGGTCATCCACCACAATTGGGCGGCGCTCGACGACGGATAGAACGCGTGGCCCATCCCAGGTTGCGCGGTCCAGATCCGGTGCGCGTTACCGCTGGCGGCATTGGCCACCCAAATCGACCACGGTGTCTTCGATGAATCGGCGCTCTCAAACGTGCTCTCGTCGTACACCGTCTCGCCGATCTTCTGTCCGGGCATGCGTATGAACGCGACCCGCGAGCTGTCCGGTGACCACGCCGGCGCGTCATCTTGGGTGAAGTCCGGCGTCGCGTAGACGTACGCGTGTTTTGCCGGCGTATAGATCACGATGAACGAGTGATCGCCGCGAGCATTGGTAAGGGCGAGCTTCGTCCCGTCGGGCGACCACACCGCGCTCGACACGGCGCCGCGAATCGGCAGCATCTCCGGCTTGCCCACCGTGAAGGTCGCATCGCTCTTGCTGAGCGACACGACGCCGAGCTGGCCCTGCACCGTCGTAAACGCGACCGCGTCGCCCTTCGGCGAGAGAAACACGCCGTTGCCCTCGGCGACCTGCACCGGATCGCCGCCCGCGATCGGCACGATGAAGATCGCGCGCTGCGGCGGCGGCACTTGCTGTAGCGGGTTGGGATTTTCGCCGCCGGCTTCATCTTCCACGCCGCCGTGCAGATAGACCACGCCGTCGTTTCCGGGGAGAATCTGCGGGCTATCGATGCCTTGACCGTCGTCGGTGGTGTAATGCGTGATCGCGTGGACGCTGCCGCCCGCGTTGGTGTAGAGATTTTTCACGCCGCTGGCGTCGACTTTCCACACCAGCACGCTGCCGTCGGGAGAAGAGGTAAGATTATCCGGGAAGGGGGCGCTGAGCACATCCGCGACATCGTAGGCCCGTGCCAAAGCGGTTGTGGAACCCAAAAGTGTAACGAGCAGCGTCATAGCAAGAATGCGGCGCATCATGATCCTCCGTCAATATTTTGGCGCGTTCGCCATTATTTCGAAGAGAGCCTTGCCTCGACGCGGGCCCGCAAGCCATTTTCCGGGTCGTTCCATGCCGCAACGAAGGCACGCAGGATGTGCCCGGTCAGCCCCCAGATGCGCTTTTCCGCATGATCGAGCACCGGCGACTCAATCTTGAACGCGCCGACCGAGACCATGTCCTCACGCAGGTCGGCGACCACGCGTTCGAGCGGGACGGTGAACACGCCCACCGTCTCGGTCGCATCGATGCGCAGGTCGCCCGGCGCGACGGTCGCCACGAATGGCGTGACCGTGTAGTTGTTGACGCGCGCATTGATGACCGGCAACTCGCCGACGATCGTGACGCGGCTCGGCGCCACGCCGACCTCCTCGGTCATCTCTCGCAGCGCCGTCGTTCGCAAGTCTCCGCCGTCACCGGGATCCATGCCGCCGCCGGGAAGACCGATCTGCCCGGCATGACTGCGCAGATGCGCCGACCGCTCGATGAAGATCACGCCGTGCGGCGGCGTCTCTACGATGCCGAGCACGACTGCGGCAGGGCGCCTCATCGCACCAACTCGACGCGTTGCGGATAGATCGGCCGGTTGATGATGCGTTCGAGATCGTCGGCACGCGCGGTCAGTACGAGCTCGCAAAATTGCTTGAAACTCTCCCGTTCGGCTTCGCCTTCGGCGAAGCGCTCGTTCCGCTCGAGATCGACCTTACCGTCCACGCGCAGGAAACGGATGTAGCGCCCGTCGTCGTCTTCGGCGAGTTCAACCAGCCCTTCGTCGTCGAAAATATGCAGGGCGCTGCTCACGGTGCGCTCGTTGACTTTGTCGAGTTCGAGGGTGCGCGCGATATCGACGAAGGTCATGCGCACGACGTCACCGTGCGCGAGGCCACGGATACCGCGGTAGAGCGCGCGCAGCACGTTGAGCGTCGGAGCTTCGCGATCGATGATGAATTCATTGATGGTACGATCGCTCTGGCCGAACAGCAGGTGAATCTGCGCCGGCGCACCGTCGCGGCCCGCGCGACCGGCCTGCTGATTGAACTCGGTGAAATTGAAGTTGAGGTGATAGAGCACGACATGGCGGACGTCGGGGAGATCGATGCCTTCGCCGAAGGCCGACGTCGCCACGATAACGCGCAGCGCGCCTTCGCGAAAAAAGCGCTCGACTTCTTGCCGCTCGGGTGACGGCATGCCGGCGTGATAGAACATGACGTGGTCGCCCAGCTTCTTGCGCAGGGTTTGCGCCAGCTTCGTCGCTTCTTTGCGCGAATTGCAGTACACGATGCCCTTCTCGCCCGCAGCGAAGAGGTCGGTCAGATAGGCTTGTTTATCTTTGGTTTCGCGCGCATCGGTCACGTGGAGATTCTCGCGCACGGTCGGATCGATTACCCAGGCATCGATGCGCAGCTCGCGCACGATCTGCGCGAAGGCTTCGTCGTTGGCCGTGGCAGTGAGCGCGAGCACCTGCGCCGATCCGAGCGCCGCAATCGTCGCGCCGAGCCGCCCATAGGCCGCGCGGTGGCGCGACTCAAAGACGTGGTGCGCTTCGTCGACCACGACAAACGACGGGACGCTTGCGCCGCTGAACTCTTGGCGATGGAATTCGAGGAACTCCGGCGTTGCCAGCACGATATCCCAGGCGCCCTCGCGCAGCGCAACAAACAGCTCTTCGCGTTCGTCGTGCGAGATCGAGCCGTTGGCGCGGTAGATTCGCAACCCGAGCGGATCGAACTTGCCGATCAGCGCCTCGTATTGGTCGTTGGCGAGCGCGCGCAGCGGATAGATCACCAACGTCTTCCCCCCGCCGCCGCCGAGCGCGCGCAGCGCTGCCGGGTACTGGAAGCAGAATGACTTGCCGCGCCCGGTGCCGAGCACGACTAGCGTATTCCGTCCGGCTTCGATGCGCTCCAGCGCCTGTTGCTGCGCGGGATGCGGCCGCGCCTCACCGATCAACGCGCTGCGGACGACATCTTCTATCCCCTTGTCATCCCGAGCGTAGCTGGGTGAACGCGCAGCGTTCCCCAGCGTAGTCGAGGGACGAATAGCCGCCTCGACATCGCGCCACATGTAGATGTTGACGCCGCGGTTTTTCTCACCGCCGCCGGTGAGCGATTCAACGCGGGCGCGGTAACGCGCGCCTCCGTCGATAAGGGGCGCGAGATGTTTGGCGATCTGCTTGCGCACGAAGCCGAGTTGCAGCGCGCCATAGCGCACCGCGATAGCATTCGGATCGAATTCGTTTTGGGGTTGCCGCTCGAGCACGAGTTCGGTGTCGACGCGCAAGCCGGCGATGATATCCTGGCGCCCTTCGAAGGAAACGCCCATCACTTTGGTATGAAATTGCGACGCGCCGCCGATCGTCGCAAAGCGATCCTCGGCATACTCTTTCGCATGCGCGAATGCGTGCTCCACGAAAGACGAGAGCTCACCCTTCGACGGGCTCGGGGTGACGGGTGCGTCGCCGATAAACGCGCTGAAGGCGCGCTCAAAGGCGGCTTCCGACGGCGTCGGCGCCGGAAGCGGCGATTTACTCTTGCTGCGAGCCGTCCGGTTCATGCTCCGGCGCGGCAACGTCGAAGCCCTCGAGATTTAGGTTGATCTCTTCGTGCCCAACGTCGAACGCCGCATCGTGCAGACCGCTGGTTTGCGCATCGAGCGGATCGACCGGTTCCATCGTATCGACCGACAGCGTGCCGTCTTCGCGCTTGCGTTTGTAGCGTGCGGGCGAGGTCTGCGGATTACGCGTCGACGACTTCTGCTTTTCGCGACGCGCACGGCGCGCGGCAACGATGTCCTCGCGCGCGGCACGCCCGGTCGCGTCCACGCGCGCCGGCGCCTGGCCGATGATGCCGCCGGCTGCTCGGCGCTTACGCGCCGCTGCTTCGAGCTGGCGCTTGCGGAACGTGAGCACGAGCGGTGCCGAAAAGAAGATCGAGTGATACCCGCCCGAGAGGATACCGACGAGCAGCGCGAAGGCAAAGTTCTTCAGACTTGCGCCGCCGAGCGCGAGCAGCGCGACCAGCGTGATCACGACGGTCGCGAGCGTGTTGAACGAACGCGTCATCGTCTGCTTGATCGATTCGTTGACGATCCGGTCGTACGGCTGCCCGGCCATGAGCTTCGTGTTCTCACGAATTCGATCGAGAATTACGATCGTATCCATGACCGAAT
>PMUE01000051.1 GCA_003167055.1 Vulcanimicrobiota bacterium
ACGACAGCCGCTCGAAGATCTCGGAGATGTTGGCAATCCAAAATGGCCGCTCGAATCCGGCGCGGATCGCCCCGAACCGCTCGATCACGGAAAGATCACGAATCGTCCGCCGTCAGTGAAGAGCACCGTGAACAGCATCGACATCATCGTCAACTCGTAGTACCAGCCCGGATGGTCCTGGCCCCAGAAGCCGGTTTTCCATACGAAGATCTTCTTCTGCAAGGCGCCGAGCATGATGAGGATGCAGCCGATCGACGCGAGCTGCTGCAAGATGCCCAAGATGACGCCGGCACCGCCGGCAAGCTCGGCGATTGCGAGGAACATCGTGAAGCCTTTCGGCAACCCGAGGTCCTTCGCACGCGCGTCGGGGTCTTTGAAATCGGTGTAACCGCTGCCCATGAAGATCAGACCGACCATAATGCGGAGAAAGAGCAGTCCGTAATCCGTCAAGCCCGCGAGATGAAACATGTCTGCGCACCTCCCGAGCGGGACTTTTTCGGCGGCGCTCGGAAGCGCCTGCGCACGATGCTGCTGTTTTTTCGCTTGCTTCTCGCCGTGAATCTCCTTCACGTCACGATCGTACGCGACGACTGGGGCATCGCGCACGTGCACGGCAGGACCGACGCCGATGCGGTCTTCGGGACGGCGTACGCACAAGCCGAGGACGATTTCAACCGCGTCGAGGACAATTATCTGGTGGCGCTCGGCCGCGTCGCCGAAGCCGAGGGTACAAGCGCGGTCTATGCAGACCTGCGCGCGAAGCTGTTTGTCGATCCCGCCGATCTGCAGGCAAAATACACGACCAGTCCGGCGTGGCTGCGCGCGCTCATGGACGCCTGGGCGGATGGTCTCAACTACTATCTGCTCACGCATCCGGCGGTGCATCCGCGCGTGATCACGCACTTTGAGCCCTGGATGGCGCTCAGCTTCACGGAGGGCAGCATCGGCGGTGACGTCGAGCGGGTAAACCTCGATCGACTGGCAGCGTTCTACGGCGACGGGAACGTGTCAGCGCGCGTGGCCCCCGAGGATGTCGATGCGCCGATTCCCGACCAGCAAGGCTCGAACGGCATCGCGATTGCACCGTCCAACACGGTCGACCACCATGCGCTGTTGCTCATCAACCCGCACACCAGGTTTTACTTTCGCTCCGAGCTGCAAATGAGTAGCGATGAGGGCCTCGACGCCTACGGCGCCGCCACATGGGGACAGTTCTTCATCTATCAAGGCTTCAACGCGCACTGCGGCTGGATGCACACGTCGACCGGCGCGGACAACGTCGACCAGTTCGTCGAAACGATCGTCCATCGCAACGGCAAGCTCTACTACCGCTACGGGAACGCGCTGCGGCCGGTCGTGGCTTCCGTGATCGCCGTGCCCTACCGCTTGCCAAACGGGTCGCTCGCACGCAAGGCGTTTACCGTCTTTCGCACGCATCACGGGCCGATCGTCGCGTCCGAAAACGGCAAGTGGATTGCCGAAGCGCTGATGGACCGCCCCGTGCGAGCGCTCGAACAGTCGTATCTGCGAACCAAAGCGACCGACTTCGCGTCGTTCCGCAAGGTGGCCGAGCTGGAAGCGAACTCGTCCAACAACACGATCTTCGCTGATGCGCAAGGCGAGATCGCCTACATGCATCCGCAGTTCATTCCGCGCCGCGATGACGGCTTCGACTACACAAAGCCGGTCGACGGATCGAATCCCGCGACCGACTGGCACGGTGTGTTTAGCCTCGACGAAGAGCCGCATCTGCTCAACCCGGCGATCGGGTGGATCTTCAACACCAACGATTGGCCGTATTCAGCCGCCGGGCCCGACAGCCCGCACCAGCGCGACTTTCCGCGCTACATGGACACCGCCGGCGAGAATGCACGCGGCGCGCACGTGACGATGCTGCTTACCGGTCGCCACGATTTCACGCTTGACGGCTTGCTCGCGCTCGCATTCGATCCGAATCTGCCCTTCTTTCGTACATTGATCCCGACGCTACTACAAGCGTACGACGATGCGCCGCCGACCGATTCGCTCAAAGCAAAGCTCGCTGGGCCCGTCGAGAGCCTGCGCGCGTGGGACGATCGCTGGTCGGCAACGTCCGTTCCGACGTCGCTCGCGATTTTCTGGGCAACCGCGCTCGCGCATACAACCGGCGATCCGCGACAAGCGGCGTTGCTGGCAACGACCCCGCAAGAGAAACTCAGCAGTCTCGCGCTCGCGGTCGATCGCCTAACGAGCGATTTCGGCACCTGGCAAACGCCGTGGGGAGAGATCAATCGCTTCCAACGGGTCAACGACGATATCGCGCCTGGCTTCGACGACGCGGCGCCGAGCATCCCTGTCCCGTTCGTGGCCGGGACGTGGGGATCATTAGCTTCGTTCGCCGCGGCACCGCGCCCGAACACCAAGAAGTGGTATGGCGTGAGCGGCAATAGCTTCGTCGCCGTCGTGGAGTTCGGCAGTCGCGTGCGGGCCGTCGCCGTCACTGCCGGCGGGGAGAGCGGCAATCCTGATTCACTGCACTTTGACGATCAGGCGCTTCGGTACAGCACCGGCGATCTTCGACCGGTCTACTTCTATCCCGACGAACTCGTCGGACACACGCAGCGCACCTACCATCCCGGTCAGTAGTGTGCGCAGACCGAAAAAGATTTTGCGGTAGTTGCCCATTTTGTGCTTAACCCATATAATCCGAACTTAATATCAGTTGAACCGTGGAGGCCCGATGTTTATCCGACGCCTACTCGTTATTGCATTGGTGTTATGCACAGCGCCACTCGCAGTTTATGCACAGGGAACGCCCTCCACTGGTACGCTTACCGGCTCGGTGAAGACCGGCGGCGGAACGCCGATTGCGCACGCGCAGGTTACCGCTGAAGGTGCATCGCGTGCCTCGACGACGAGCGACGCGCAAGGCAACTTTAAACTAACGCTCGCAGCCGGCGTCTATCGCCTGACCGTCACCAAAGGCGGCTATGTGCCGGCGACGCTGACCGACATCGCGGTCCTCGCCGGATCGATGCAGAGCATCGACGTGTCCATGACGCTCGCGGACTTGACATCGCTGCGCACGATCGCCTCGGTTTCGACGTCGTCGCGCACGAGTGCGATCAACACCGGGGCAGCTTCGAGCTCGTACATCCCGGCGGTGGAGATCAGCAACCTCGCCAATCCGCAGATCAATGACGTGATCCAGCGCATCCCCGATGCCGTGATTCAGAAACAAGGCAGTCAGCCCGACACGACGATCGTCCTCGGCGGTGTGCAACCGTATGAAACGCAGGTCCTGATCGACGGCCACCCGATCTCGCTCGGCGAGTACGGCGTCTGGTTGACGGAGTATTTTCCCTCATACCTGCTCGCCGGCGTTGAGACACAGATCGGACCCGGCAACACAACGCCGTTCGCCTCGACCGCCGTCGGCGGCACCGCAAACTTGGTGACGCCGGGCTATTCGATAAAACCGACGGTCAACTTTACTATCGGCGACGACAACTACAACTCGCAGTATTCGAGCCTTATCCTGAGCGGCTCGATCAAAAAGCTATCCTACGTCGCGGGCGCGGGCTACGGCAGCAGCAATGGCCCCTTCTTCAACCAGACGCACTGCGTAGTCACACCCGACAATCCGGGTAACGACAACACGCCGGCATCGGTCGGCATCGTGCAGTTCTGCGGAAACTCGAGCGGTTCGCTCTTCAACAAGGGGGCCGTGCTCAAGCTCCGCTACTCGTTCTCGCCGGCAACGTCATTTGAGGTCGGCTTTATCGGCGCGTACGGTGGCTATTTGCCGCAAGGCACGTCGTACGGCCAATACCTCGGCCAAACGCAGATCGAACCGTGCCTGGTATCGAATCCATCGGCCTGCAACAATCCGAATTACAACAACTTGATCGGCTCGTCGGTACCTGCGTACGCGTGGTATCCGGGTTCGAACGTGTACTACAATCAGCCGATCTTCACCGGCCAATTCCGCACGTCGATCGGCAACGATACGCTGCTCATTCGGCCGTATGCGGGCAATATCGAGTGGGTGCTCGACGGCGCAGGCGAGGACCAGTACCCCCTGAATTTCTCCTCTGCCGGCACGGTTCCGTCGGCGAACCCGACGTTCGCGAATTGCACGGCGGCCGTTTCTACGTGCAACGCGTTCGAGCAAGCCTGCTACGATTCGTACATCGGTCAGATTCTCGGTTACAATTCGACGCCGACGGTTCTCCCGGGCGGTTACGAACAATGCTATCAAACGCAATTCAGCGAGCTCGAACAGGACAAGCTCTATGGTAACACGCTGACCTGGTTGCATCCGGTCGGCGACGATCTCTTCAGTTTCACCTACGACTTCCACGGCGACAACAGCTACGGATACTACAACGCGAATACGCCGGCTGACGTCACCGTGCCAAACACCCTGATGCACTACACGACGATCTCTGCAGTCGGCGACATCCACGTTACCCGGACAGTCGGCGTCAAAGCCGGTCTCTACGAGTCGATGTGGAGCGTTTCGGGTTCGCAGAACGTCACACCCTACGCCACCCCCAACCCAACGACCGGTCTCGTGCCGCAGATTGGGTTACAGCGAAGCACGGCGCGGTTCGATCCGCATATCGCGTTGACGTATCAACCCACCGGCAATGTCTCCTACCGCGCGGCGTGGGGCACGTCGGAGACATTCCCGTTCTCCGGCTACTTGAGCGGCGCGCCGTTCTACACCCCGCCATCCGCAACGTCCGGCACGGTCGCGCCAAACGGCTTCGTGACCTTTAAGGCGCCGTATCTCAATCCCGAAACCGCGAGCGAGTTCAGCCTCGGGATGGATTGGCGCGCCCAACCCAACGGCATCCTCAAAATCGATCTGCAAAACACCCAGATCCACAACGTCTTCGAGGAACTCACGACGCCGACCGCAATCATGTGGCCCGGCAGCGCAATCACTGGGATCAACAACAACCTGGTGACGACGGTGCAGCCGACGAATGCGGCCCTGCTGAGCGCGCAGATTGCAACGATCAGTTACAACTACGCCCCGCGTTTCGGCCTCGGATATTACGCCTCAATGGGATTCGAACGCTCGGTGGTGAGCGGAATTCCGCTGACCTACTACGGCTTCGGACCGGCCTTACCGGCCAACAACCAGCAGACGTGCGGCTTCGGCCTAACGATTCCGGGGAGCGTCACCTGCATCCCATACAT
>PMUE01000341.1 GCA_003167055.1 Vulcanimicrobiota bacterium
GCCGAATCTCTTCGCGATCCTTACCGGCAAGATCGTCGACCGTCAGACTCGCCTTGATCGGAAAGATCGCTTCGAGCGAATCGAGCATCTCTTGGAGGTCCCATTCGCTTGGATGGGCATTCTCCGGTGCATTTTGATCGACGGCTTCGTTGACTTTGGCTTCGAGCGACTGCAGCATGAACGTCCGTGAATCGAAGCTGCCCTCGAGAATCGCGCGCCGGTCGCCATAGATGATCTCGCGCTGCTTGTNNACGTCGTCGTACTCGAGGACGTGCTTGCGGATCTCATAGTTGTGGTTTTCGACTTTGCTCTGGGCACGCTCGATCGATTTTGAGACCATGCCCGATTCGATCGGCTGCTCGTCGGTAAAGCCGAAGCGCTCCATGATGCTGGTCAGACGCTCGCCGCCGAACAGTCGCATCACTTCATCTTCAAGCGAGATGTAAAAGCGCGATGAACCCGGGTCGCCCTGACGGCCCGAGCGGCCGCGAAGCTGGTTATCGATACGGCGTGATTCATGTCGTTCGGTGCCGATGATATGCAAGCCACCATTCCCGGCGACGGCATCGCCGAGCTTGATGTCGGTACCGCGTCCCGCCATATTGGTGGCGATCGTCACTTGACCGTCCTGACCGGCGTCCTTGATGATCTCTGCTTCTTGCTCGTGATATTTCGCATTGAGGACATTGCACTCGACGCCTTTGCGCCGCAACATCGTGGCGAGCAACTCGCTCTTTTCGATCGAGCGCGTACCGACCAACACTGGGCGTCCCTTGTGATGTTCCTCGATGATCTCGTTGACGACGGCGTCGAACTTTGCTTTTTCAGACTTGTAGACGATATCGGGGTTGTCTTTACGCACCATCGGACGATTGGTCGGCACGACCACGACGTCGAGGCCGTAAATGTCGCGAAATTCGCGCTCTTCCGTCTTAGCGGTACCGGTCATGCCGGCCAGATGGTCGTAGAGGCGGAAAAGGTTTTGGAAGGTGATCGTCGCGAGCGTCTGATCCTCGCCGCGCACCTTGATGCCTTCTTTTGCTTCAATCCCCTGGTGAATGCCGTCCGAGTAACGCCGGCCATGCATCAGGCGCCCGGTGAACTCGTCGACGATGATCACCTCGCCGTCTTTGACGATGTACTGCTGGTCGCGATGGAAGAGATTCCAGGCCTTGAGCGCGGCGTTGAGCTGATGCGCGAGTTCGATGTTGCGCTGATCGTAGAGATTTCCGATGCCGAGCATTTTCTCGACTTTCGCGACGCCGGCTTCGGTAATCGGCACGGCGTGCGCCTTCTCGTCGACCGTGTAGTCCTCGCCCTTCTTCAGGCGTGGAACGATCTGCGCAAATTTTTCGTAGAGCTCGGTCGACTCTTGCGACGGGCCGCTAATAATGAGCGGGGTGCGCGCCTCGTCGACCAAAATCGAATCGACTTCGTCGACCAGCGCGAAGTACAACCCGCGCTGCACGAGATCTTCCACCTGCCACGCCATGTTGTCGCGCAGGTAATCGAAGCCGACTTCGTTGTTGGTCACGTAGGTGACGTCGCAGGCGTACTGCGCACGACGTTCGGCCGGTTCCAGGCCGTGCTGAATGACGCCGACCGTCAGCCCGAGGAATTGATAGATTTGCCCCATCCATTCGGCATCGCGGCGCGCGAGGTAGTCGTTGGCCGTGACCAGATGTACGCCGCGCCCCTCGAGCGCGCGCGCGTAGATTGGCAACGTAGCAACGAGGGTCTTGCCCTCACCGGTCTTCATCTCGGCGATTCGGCCTTCGAAGAGCACCTGTCCGCCCATGATCTGGACGTCGAAGTGCCGCATGCCGAGTGTGCGCTTGCTGGCCTCGCGGACGACCGCGAAGACTTCCGGCAGCATGGCATCGAGCGACTCACCCTCGGCCACGCGGGCCCGGAACGCGTCGGTCTTGGCACGCAGCTCCGTGTCGGAAAGTGCTACGGTCTCCGGCTCGAGCGCGTTGACGCGCTCGGCCGTGCGCCGGAGCCGGACGATGTCGCGCTCGTTGCCGTCAAAAAGGGTCTTTAGGAAAGCCATACCGGTGTACTAACGTTCTCCACGAGAAAAAGTTTGCTTGCGGCAGCCGTCGACCGGCCCCTAGGCCGCGACCGGCAGCGTCACGATGAAGGTGGACCCTTCGTTCTCCTGCGATTCGACCGCAATCGATCCCTGGTGCACCTCGACGATCTTGCGCGCAACGTAGAGCCCAATGCCGGAACCCGAGATGCCTTTGTTGCGTGCATTGCTGGCGCGGCCGAAACGGGTGAAGAGACTCGCCAGCTCCTCACGCGGAATGCCGATGCCGCGATCTTGTACGCTGATGACCACGCTCTGACCCTGCTCTGCGACCGAAATGTCGACCGCGTCGGTTGAATACTTCAGCGCGTTGGAAACGAGATTGTCGATCACGTGGCGGAAGCGGTGCGGATCGAGTTCGACTTTGACCGGCTTTTCCGGAATCTGCACGCGTAGGCGAGCATTGTTCGGTGCGCTCGTTTCCACACAGTCGGCGACGAACGAGCCGGCGTCAACCGTCGTACGCGCCAGCGAGAAACCTTCGGCCTGCGTCTGCGCGAGGACCAAGGCATCCTCGGACAGCTTCACCAGACGTTTAGTCTGCGAGTAGACGGTTTCGATCTCGTCCCGTGACTGTGTCGTCGTCTCGAGCAGTAGCTCGCAGTAGCCGAGAATAACCGTCAGCGGTCCCTTGAAATCATGCGCCAGCATAGCGAGCAGATCGTCTTTGAATTCGCTCGATTCTTGCAGTGCACGGTTCGCCAGTCCGGTTGCTTCGTACAACTCGAGATTGCGCAGTGCAAGCGCAAGTAGTGCTCCGAGCTCCTGCATGATGCGCAGATCGTCGCGTCCGAAACGCTCGTTATTGGCGCGCCCGACGAGGAGAAACGCATCGATCGAATCGCCGACACCAGGCGCGGTTTGCGAGAGCGGCGTGACCAGATACCCCGGGCCATCGATCAGCCGCTGTACGCGGCGCTCGTCGCCGACGAGACTGCTCAAACGCTCGGCACGATGGACCAGGTCGAATCCGCTCTGTTCGATCGTCTCTTGAAGGTTGTCGCCGAATTGGCCGACGATCGTGTAGCGCTCACCGTTCCAGCGCAATACACCGGCACGATCGGCGTGCACGAGCGAGGTCGCAAGGCGGCACATCACGTCAGCCAGCGTCCCGATTGCCGTGTGGCTGAGAATCGTACGCGCGGCTTCGGCGAACATTTCGCGCTCCTGCGCGCGGCGCAGTTCGCGCTCGTAGGCGTGAGCGTTCGCGAGCGCGATCTCTAGATGCGACCCTAGCGTGCGAAAGAAGGTCGAGCGCTCTTCCGCCGGCCAGTCGAGACCGCCGTCAACTGCGCGCACGATGAAACCCCCCCACAACGTGCCCTCGAGCCGAAGCGGGATGATGACGCCGGTGCGACCATCAAAGAGCGCGTCACGAGCGACGCGCGGTAGCATCGAGACGTCGGACGGCTCGTCCACCGCCAGAAACGGCTCGAGCAACCCGCGATCGATCGACGCCGCCGGTTCGAAGCCGCGCGGCTCGCGAATGCGCAACGCGCGCCGCACCATAGAATCGCCTTCGAGCGCGTACGCAGCGCAGTCGAGCGGCAATTCGTGCGAGACCGTTACAACGAATACTAGCAACACTTCGTCGACATACTGCGTGTCGCGCAGGATGCGCACGACACGTTCCAGCGATTCCGCCTGCGCCCGGCGGGCGCGCTCGCGCTCGTACAGGCGCGCGTTCGAAAGCGCGAGGCCGACGTGGAATGCTAACGATCGCAGCGCCGTAAGGTCAGCGTCATCAAAGCCTCGTGGCCGATCGAATGCCAGGACCAACGCATCCTCGACGCGTCCGTCGACGACGAACGGCAGCGCCATCGCGCTCTTTGCGCCGGCGCCATAAATTTCCGCGCCGTCGATCTCATCGCGACGGACGGTCAGTCCGCCGAAAACCTTGCGCAGATCCGCATCGAGCGTGATCGCCGCCTTCGGCGGGTTCGCGGCGGTGCTCTTGATCGCCGACGCGACGACGGTTGCATGCTCGCCGTCGCTCATCCGCTCGTAGACGAAGCAGCGATCGGCCGAAAATGCAGCGCGCACGCCCTCGACGATACCGAAGAGCACGTCGCGGCGGTCGAGCGACTTGTGCAAGCGCTCGTTGACCATCGCAAGCAACTGGCTATCTCGCGATTGACGGCGGGCCGCGGCGAGAGCGCGTTCTGAATCGAGGATGCGGGTGACCACGGCGGAGAATGCCGCAAGCGCCTCGCGCTCGGGCGCCGGAGGTTCGCCGTCGACGGTTATCGCCACGACGCCCAGCGTGCGGCCTCCCACGATCAGCGGCGCAAAGAGCAGGTCGTGTTCGCCGATCGTCGAGCTCACACCGATGAACGCGCGCTGCGCGTCTTTGGCGACGAACGAGACGGTACCGTCTCCGAAGCGCGCGAGCGCGTGTAAGAACAGCCGCCGCAGTTCAGTGGAGCCGTCGCGCAGCGCAAAGCCGACTGCGCCGGCGGGTTCGGTCGAGCCGACGACCACGTCGTCGTCGAAGAGCAGCACGGTCGCGATGCCGCGCGTGACACACGACAACGCGCCGACGGCGACGGCAGTGGCNNTCACGAAAGCGCGCCGATCGCGACGGCCGACGCCTTCGCTTCCGGCGTGGTCGCATCGGCCAGCCGCGTTAGGGACGCGAGGCGGTCAACGTGCGTGCGAACCGAGGTGCTCCTTTCGGCCCGGCGCCCTACGGCGTCAGACCAAGACCAATCAGTGCACCCGTTGCGTTCAACGTCGCGGTCGGCGCCACATTGCCGGTGGGGGTCGCTGCGTACACGTACACCACGCCGGAACCCGCTTTCTCATCGGCGACGTAGATGTTTCCGTTGTTGTCCACCTTAACGTCGGTCGGCGCGACCAATCCCGTGTTCGCCCCCGCGATGTGCCCCATCGGTGTCGCTGCCCCGTTCGCCCCTGCAGCGAAGATCAGAATCGCCGGACAAGCCGGGGTGCAGATCGTCGAGGCCTGATCCGAGAC
>PMUE01000370.1 GCA_003167055.1 Vulcanimicrobiota bacterium
ATCGTCGTCGCCTTCATGCGCGACGCCATAAAACGTTCCAAGTCCGGATTGATCGTGCGGTCTTGCTTCGAGACTGCATAGAACGACGGTTTATCGTGCCATGCGGCAACGGTCGTGCGCGCAGTCGCGGGAAGCGCAGCGACGTTGGTCTGCTGTACCGCGTATAAGACGCGCGCCTTCGCCGGATCGACGCCGTTGGCGAAATCGTTGAAGAACGCATTTTCGTTCAGCTGCGAGTAGCCGTCGGTCGTTACGAGACCGGCGCTTGCCGGCGGAGCTGGGAATCGCTTTGCGAGCGCGGGGTAATCTTCGTTCGCATCCGGGCCGCGCGCTGCGATGTACACGAGCGCGGTCACGTTGGGCGCGACGCCGGTTTGGGTGAGCATCATGCCGCCAAACGAATGCGCAACCAGCACCGTGGGGCCGTCTTGGAGCGCGAGCGCACGCTGAACCGACGCGACATCGTTTTCGAAGGTCGTCAGTGGATTCTGAACTGCGGTCACGTTCATCCCCGCGGCTTGTAGCAGCGGGATGCATTCCGACCAGCTCGACCCGTCGGCGTAAAGACCGTGGATCAGCACCACGTTACGAACCGTTGGCACGGCTTGGGCCCTCCCTGTTCCGAGGAGCGTACCGGCGACGCCGGCGGCGAGGCCTATGGAGAATGTGCGTCGATCGATCATAGCATTCCTCAATTCAAAGCGGTAAGAGCACGTTTCACCGCGCTCGGCGTGAACGGAACGGTGCGCAGCCGCGCACCCGTCTGCGCAAAGATCGCATTGGCAATCGCCGGCGCGATGACGGCCGTCGTCGCCTCTCCGGCTCCGGCGATTCGCTGATCCGGACGATCGATGACGTGGATCGTCACTTCGGGAACGTCGTTGAAGCGCAGGATCGGATACGTCACCCAGTCGACGCTCGTGACGTGCGTGCAGTCGAAGGTGACTTGTTCGAGAAGTGCGCGGCTCGTCGCTTGCAACGCATTTCCCTCGATCTGGTTGCGAAGTCCGTTCGGATTGACGACGAAACCGCAGTCGTGGGCGATCCACAGGTGATTGACGCGCACCGTCCCGGTTTTGCGATCGACGCTGACATCGGCGACTGCAGCGACGATCGCCTGCGTGTTCTCGTAGTGAACGAATGCGACGCCGCGACCTTTTTGGTAATCGCCTCGCAAGGCTTCCAAGACGGCTTTGGCACGATCGTCATCCAGATGCCGCAAGCGAAAGTCGATCGGATTCGCGCCGGCAGCGTGCACCAGCTCGTCGATGAATGATTCGTTGGCAAACGTGTTTTGCGCTCCGCCCAGAGTGCGAAGTGCGGATTGACGAAGCAACGCGGCGCGCTGGTCGGTGATCGTGATGCGTTGCGCGGGGATCCGATAGTCGTTGGGCGCGCTGAGGTCGCCGCCGATCCACCTGATCGGTGGGGCCGGCGCTCCCGCAAGCATGCCGGGGAGCGTGTTGCCGGCACGTCCATCCGGACGGCCGTTGTGCGTCGGCGACCAAATATGCAAATCCCACGTTTCGATGGCGCCGTCGGCGCTCAGCGCGCCCTGCAAGCTGTTCACCATCGCCGGCCCTTTGGGATCGAATCGCGTCTCGTCGGCGCGCATGTACTGAACGCGTACCGGCCAGCCGACCGACTGCGAAAGCAGTGCGGCTGCGGTTGCGGCATCGTCTGAGCCGTTGTGGCCGTAACAGCCGGAACCTTCGACGTAGATGACGCGCACCGCATCGACTGGTAGCTCTAACGCCTCCGCGATCGCACCGCGCAGCGGAAACACCCCTTGCGTCGATGACCAGATCGTCGCCCCGCCGTTCTTGACGTCGGCAACCCCGCACGACGGACCGATCGAGCCATGCGATTGGAACGGCCATCCATATTCGGCGCGCACGGTCTTGGTTGCCGATTTCAATGCTGCGTCGACGTCGCCCAGGTTAATGACCGTCCGGTCGGTTCCCGGCGTCGAGCGCACGACGTCGGCCAATTGCGTCATCGCCGGGAGCGTTTGTCCACCGCTCCACGACACGCGCAATTCTTGTGCGGCGCGAATTGCGTGCCATTCGTCGGTCGCAACGACGCCGAGAAAATTTCCTTTTCGAACGACGCGAATCGATTCGGGAATGTCGCGCAGCGAACTCTCGTCGTACGACTTGAGTGTCGCTCCGGTTTGCACCGGGTAAACCACGCGTCCGTGAAGCATCCCCGGAAGCGTGACGTCCACCACGTAGGAAAACGTGCCGTTCAACTTTGGCGGAATGTCGATGCGCGGAACCGACGTCCCACTGACACGATCGCTGGTCTGCGCCCGCATCGGCGGATTCGCCGTGACCCGTTCGTTCAGACGCCGGCCGCCGATCAGGTCGCCGTAGCCGATCCTGCGCTTGGACTCGGTCGCGACGTAGACGAAGCCGTCGCCGGTGCGCAGATCGCCGGAAGCGACGCCAAACCGTTCCGCCGCCAGGCTCAGCAAGACGCCACGCGCGACGGCCGCGGCTTGTCGCACAGCCACGGCGCCCACCGAAAGGCTTTCGCTCCCCGCGGTGTAGCCCTGATTCGGATTGCCGGTCGTGACGCCGGCGAGACGCACGCGCGCGAATGGGACGTACAGCTCGTCCGCGACGAGCTGCGTGATCGCGGTATCGATTCCAGTGCCAAGCTCGACTTTGCCCCATGAGACCGTGACATCGCCGTTGCCATCGATTGCAAGCCACGAATCGACGTCGGGATAAGGGTCGGTTGGCGCGCATGCGTGCATGACCGGCAGCGAAAAGGCGACGACGATCGCACCGGACGTTTGTAGGAATCGGGCCCGACGCATCAGCTCGTCTCCCCGGCGGCGCGCTTCACGGCGCGCAAGATCCGTAAGTGCGCACCGCAGCGGCAGAGATTGCCGTTGAGCGCGATTCGAATCTGCGCCTCGCTTGGATGCTGGTTCTCTTGCAGTAGGCCGGCCGCACCAACCATCATCCCGGGAATGCAATACCCGCACTGCGCCGCTTGTTCTGCGGTGAATGCCTGCTCGAATTTCTTCGGAAGCCCTTCGACGGTAACGACGGGCTGCGACCCGACGGCGGAGACTGGATAGATGCAGGAGCGCGTCGCAGCGCCGTTCAGCAGGACGGTGCACGCCCCGCACTGCGCCAGCCCACAGCCGAATTTCGGTCCACGCAATTGCAGCCGATCGCGCAACACGTAGAGCAGCGGCGTGTCGGGATCGACCAGGACGACACGTTCTTTGCCGTTGACGTTCAGACGGATGCGAGTTGCCATTTTAATTCAAAGCGTAACGGCAGCTCAACGTTTCGAGTGCCTTTTCAAGCGTCATTGTGCCGTAGAGCTGCTCGGCCGGCGTGCCTTCAAATGCGATCCAACCGGAATTGAAACCGTCGATCATCTCGCTCATCAAGCTTGCCGCAAGCGCTGTGAAACCCCAGGAGCGATACATATCTACGCGTTGGTCGCGCGGCACAATCGATGCGGTGACGTCTCGATGGAGGACCGACGACAGCGCCTCCGCCACGTCGTTCGATGAATACTCGGCGGTCGCGAATTCGATTACGCGCTTTTCGTTCGGCTCGGCCCGCAATAAGGCGGCAGCGAGCCGACCGATGTCTTCCGTCGCAATCATGGGAATGCGAAGATCGAGCGGATTGAGCATCGACGGCAACGTCCCCGTGGCTTCGGACGAAACAATCTGCCCGCGGTAGTTGTCCATAAACCATCCGGCACGAATAGCGACACTCGGAATGTCGAGAGCTCGGATCGCTTGCTCGAGATCGTGCTTGGTCGCAATTGCGCCAAGCCCGCTCGTGTACTGTGCGCCAATGGACGACAGAAATACAACATACGGAACGCCTGCACCAACAATCGCCGTGCGCAGCGTTTCAACCATAGCCCGATTTTCCGCGATGGGATCCGGCGAAGTGAAACATGGCGGCGTCATCACAAAGAGCGCGTCGACGCCGGTACAGGCGCTTTTCATCGCCGCGGCATCGTGAAAATCGGCTATTGCGACATCGGCGCCCCGCGCCTTCCAAACGTCGGCAGCAGCACGATCGCGCAGAATCGCGCGGAACGTTTGACCTTCTTCGAGCAGCGCGCGTGCCGTCGCGCCGCCAACCTGACCGGTTACACCCATTACTGCATATTGCATGACCCGAGTATAAATCCAGAGAATGTATATGTAAAATGACATTTTTGTCATACTAACTATGCGTCTGGGGAATGGTTCAGTGGATCTCAATCTCATACGCGCGCTTTGCGCGCTACTCGAAGAACGGCACGTTTCTCACGCGGCCGATCGCTGTAACGTCACGCAGCCGGCGATGAGCCGCATGCTCGATCGTCTGCGTGAAACGTTTCAAGACGAGCTTCTTGTTCGCAGCGGAAGGCGTTACGAACGGACCCCGCGGGCCGAGCAACTCTTAGCGGAGATGCGCGACGTCTTAGACCGCGTCGATGCGGCAATTTCCGGCGATCGACAGCCGCTCGTNNTGCGGCAATTTCCGGCGATCGATTTGAGCCTAAACGGTGCGATGCGACGTTTCGAGTCGCCACGACCGATTATTTCAGCGCGGTAATGATTCCGCAGCTCTTGGCAGAATTGGAAGCGCGCGCGCCGCTGGCCACGCTTGAATTACACATGTCCGACGACCGCACGTTCGAGCACGTTATCGC